>CAYSVE010000557.1:0-4277 GCA_964434365.1 uncultured Anaerolineaceae bacterium
GTCATTCCCGTCAGATACAGCTTATCGACCACAGAAAAACAGACGCTCTTAGCCTCCATACGCGCCTGATCCAAGCCTTAAAACAGGAAATTTCCCCAACCAGGTGCATTATTGAAATTTATTGATTATTAAAAGGCAATACTTAGTTATTGCAATTGGGTGGCCACTCAAACACATTGAAAGCTTGAATCGATTTGTAGAGGAATGAAAGATGCACAAAACCGCAAAATTTGTTGTTGCTGCAATTGTGGTGACATTGACTGTCGCAATTGCTGTCTACTTACCGACTGCGACTACCCAAGCACAAGACACTGTTGAACTGCAATCGGCAGGTGCTCTTGAATTCGGTTCAGATGGTGTTTTGTTTGTGGGTGATTCCTACGGGGCGAAGGTCGTAGCGATTGAAACGAACGATATGACTGCCCCGGAAGTCCCTGAAGCACCGGTGCTGGTCGAAAGCATTGACGTTGAACTCGCTGCCCTGCTGGGTGCAAACCCACTTGATATTGTTATCAACGATATGGTCGTCAACCCTGCCTCGCAGAACATTTACCTCACGGTGCATATTGGACGCACCATTGATCCCGGTGTCGCACTCGCTCGCTTCGTTAAAAACACGGGCGAACTGGAAATTCTCGATCTCAGTGCATTTGAGATGACATCCGTGGATCTTCCGATGGCACCTGCATTTGAGGAAGAACTTCAATATGGTCATTCAGAGCGCATTCTCACGGTTACTGACCTGACCTACTATAACGGTGACCTGTTGATTGCGGGCGTTTCCAATCAGGAATTTGAGTCCACACTTCGCCGCATCAGCTATCCCTTCACAGATGATATGACCATCGCCAGCATCGAGATTTTCCACGGCGCACACAACCAGCAAGAAACACACGCACCTATCGTGACATCGCTGGTGTATGAAATTGAGGGCGAACCCTATCTGATCGCCGCTTATACGTGCACACCGCTTGCTAAAATCCGTCTCGCAGACTTGGAAGATGGGGCGCATGTGCTTGGTACGACGATGGCAGAGCTTGGCTTTGGTAATGCACCTGTCGATATGTTTCTCTACCAGAATCCAGAGATGCTGGGCGGCGGTGGCGAAAAACTTTTGATTACAAACGACCAGCGTAGTGCAACATCTGTTACTCCCGCGTTGTTTGCTGATGCTGAATTGACCGAAGGCAGCTTCTTCCCGGCAGGTCTGGATCAGGTCGATATGCCACTGACTGGCGCTTTACACGCTGATCCGCTCAGCGATACCTTCCTCGTCACTATCCGTCGCAATGTTCAAACGGGTCATCTGAATATGAACTCTGTCCCGATGGGGTTGTGGTTCGATGCGGCAGAAAGCATCGTTGAGATGAACTGGCCAGATCGTGAAGCTTCGCCCGCTGGTTCCCCGAACCCAATCGACTACGGGTTTGAAACGGAGTAAACCTTGATCGCGTCAGCAAGCAATCACCTGATGACACGTTGGGGCTTGCTGAGTATGGTCCTGATTGCCAGCCTATCCATTTGGGCTGGCAGTCGGGTACTCCATGCCCAGCAAAGCGAAGCGATTTCAACACAAGCCTTTGATGAACGTGTGTCAATAGACTATGCCGCCGATTCGGGACTGGTCGAAGTTTCTGGTTGGGCGCTATCGGAACTTCAACAGGTTGAGGCATTTGCTACAGATAATGCGTCATGGGCAGACATAATATCGATCCATATCGCTCTCCCAGATCAAGACATCGATGAACTACCCGCTATAGTTGGCGAGTATGCTGTCAGCCGAGGTGGTTCAACACTGGTTTTCCGACCGCGTTTTGGATGGTCGGCGGGGCAAACCTATACAGCCATGCTGGATTTGAGCTTGATTAGCGAACTCACAGCATCTGAAATGACAACTGAAGCAACCGTTCTTGAAGAATCGTTTTTTGTACCTGCTTTAGCGATACCGGATGACCTACCAGAGATAACGACTATTTACCCGACTGCGGACGAAGTTCCAGAGAATTTACTGCGCTTTTACATTGTATTTTCACAACCGATGCAACGCGGTAATGTGTACGATGTTGTCCAATTATTGGATTCGAACGGCGATGAAGTCGAATGGCCGTTCCTGAGGATTGGTCAGGAGTTCTGGGATCGAGATATGCAAGTGCTCACGATCATTCTGGATCCGGGCAGAATTAAGCAGGGGGTTGCGCCCAATGTACAAGCGGGCGCGCCACTGGTGAGTGATGGTCGCTATCAATTGGTGATCGGCGAAAATTTGACGGATGCCTATGGTAGGCCCCTAGACCAGGATGTGATTAAATCTTTCACAGTTGTCGCGCCGGATAACCAATCACCTGACCCCACACGCTGGGCACTGAGTTTACCTACCACGGGTACACGGGATGCGCTGGAGATCAACCTGGATGGCACGATTGACCCAATCCTCGCATCACGATTGATCCGCTTAGAAGATGAGCGTGGGCAACCAGTTACAGCGGTACTTTCACTTGAAGAGGAGGAGCAGACACTCCGTGTTACGCCTGCTGAAATATGGTCAAGCAGATCTTATCGCCTGGCGGTGCATCCCACACTGGAAGATTATGCCGGTAACCGTGTCGAATCGTTATTTGATATGGCACCTGGTACCGTTTCTGGTCTTGAGGCTACGGCAAATGAGCGTGCGCCAATTTATATCGAATTTCAGGTCGGAGAATCGTGATCTGCCATTCGCTCCCGAATCGTATTGGCATTGAAGCACACAAATAGAAAAGTCCTACCATGAACGAGAAACAAGCCGACATCGGTATCAATAGGTGTAAAAGACGAGATTTCATCTGACACAAGCGACCTAACCGACATCTTCTGAAACTGAAGTTGCGTTGTCGGGGATGTCTGACTTGGGTTGCTGCCATTCAAAAAGCGTATCCAATTGTTTGGCTCGTGCCAAGTGTTTGGTCTCGCGGAATGTCTGCAACGGTGTGCGCCCAAAGCAGTATTTGCCGGTGTGCGTCCGCTCGCGATTGTACTGCTCTACCCATTCATCCAGGTCAGTTTGTAGCTGCTCCAATGTCGTGTAGATTTTCTTGCGAAAGGCAATGGCATAGAACTCGTCCTGGATGGTGCGGTGGAAGCGTTCGCAGATGCCGTTGGTTTGTGGATGCCGTGCCTTTGTCCGTGTGTGGTCAATGTTCTCAATGGCAAGATACAACTGATACTCATGATTCTGCAATGAGCCACAGTATTCGGTGCCACGATCCGTGAGAATCCGTAGGAGCGGCACTTCTTGCTGTTCGAAGAAGGGCAACACGCGATCATTGAGCAGATCGGCTGCCACCAGCGCATTTTTGCGATCATACAGTTTCACAAACACGGTCTTGCTGTAGGTGTCGATGAAGGTCTGTTGGTAAATGCGTCCTACACCCTTGATCGTGCCGACATAGTAGGTGTCCTGCGCACCCAGATACCCCGGATGCTCCGTCTCGATCTCGCCATGTGCTTCTTTCTCCTGATTGGCTTTCTCCAGGGCGACTACCTGGGCCTCGGTCAGCACCATCCCCTGATTATCGGCTACCTGCTTCTCCAGTGCCTTCAGACGTAGCTTAAAGCTGTTGAGCTCGTGGCGTAAACAGATCGAGCGCACACCGCCTGGCGAAACGAAGATTCCCCGTTTCTTTAGCTCGTTGGAGACTCGCACCTGCCCATAGGCTGGATACTCGGTTGCCATTGCTACCACAGCTTCTTCGACCTCTGGCGCAACCCGATTCTTGGGATTGGCTTTTTTGCGGCTGATCTCTTGTAGACCTGCTTCCCCATGCTGCTCATACAGCTCTTTGAAGCGATAGAAGCTGTCTCGTGAATAGCCCATGACTTTGCAGGCCTGGCTCACATTGCCCAGTTGCTCTGCCAGCCTGAGCGGGCCCAGCTTTGTCGCGATGATCTTCTGTTCGTTCGTCATTGTGACACTCTCCTGTATCCTTCGATAAGTTTACTCAGAGTGTCAGATTAAGTCTCGACTATTTCACAATAGGTAAGGGTGGAATGGGATTCCTATTCTGCCCTCTTCACGGCAAACTGTATCACCGTGACCAGTGCCAAACGCCAGGGCGGTTCAGCCAACTGCCCAACATTCGGGAGCAGATCGATGAACTGTTCATCATTGAACAACGTCCTCAGTTCATCCCGCATCTGCATGTAGCGGTTGCCTTTGCGGAATGCCGCTTTTGCCACCTGAGCGGTGGTTTCGGGTACGTCGGGAATGTAGCGTGGGTGCAGGGTCATGGCTGATCTCC
>CAYSVE010000558.1:0-4276 GCA_964434365.1 uncultured Anaerolineaceae bacterium
ATTTTTAGAAACAGCATACCCTGTTTTCACGTTATTTTCGATAACCTACTTTAGGAAATTTTTCGCCTGTGATACACCGGTTGTTCGTGCATTTCCTCTAACCACACCTGTACGGTGCGCTCGATATCGTCGCGCACTTTGCGGAATGCCGCCAGCTTTTGGGCTTCGGTGGCGGCCCGTGTCGGGTCGTTGAACCCCCAGTGTAGCTTATAGCGGCCACGAGCCATCAGGGCTGGAGGGCAGTGTTGGCGCGCTTCCTCGCACACGGTGATGATATAGGTGTAGCCGGTGCCGTCCAGCACGTCGTGGAAGCCCTTCGATTGGTAGCCTCCCATGTCGTAGCCAGCCTCTTCCATCACTTTTTGTGTAAGCGGGTGCAGGTTCCCCTGCGGAGCCAACCCCACGCTACGAACCTCGAACTCACCGTTGCCGAAATGCCGCAAGAACGCTTCCGCCATCTGGCTTCGGACGGTGTTTTCCATACAAATGAACAATACGGACTGTTTCACGCTGTATCCTTCTCCGCGTGTCGTGAACTTTATACACCAAAATTAAACTAGAATTGATTCAAACGCAAGAATAATAAAGAAGTTTTCACTTCGTTCGAGGGTCATCAAAATGGGGTAAACGCATACCGCATAGAAAAAGGGGCGGCGGAGGCAATGCCCCCGCCGGTCAACAAGGGTGTTGGGTTAGGGGTTGGTCACAGGTAGTGTGACGACGTTCGGTGCGTTTGCGTAGCGCCCGTTGATCCATCCTTGCACATCGTTCACCTGTAGCAGGAACCAACCGTTACTTGCACGGCCAATCACCGGGTAGGTTTGCCCCTGGCTAACCACCGAGATGATGTTCCCGCGGACGATGCGCGGTTCGCTGCGTACATTGACAACCGGCGCGGTAATCGTCGCCGTGATGCCGGTCTCCGACGATGCGATACTTCCAGCGGTTGCTTCCTGGGGCAGGGGGTTGCCGGGCAGGGGTTGGCCGGGCGGCGCTAAGGATGGGTCCTCGGCCACAACTGGCGCCGTAACGGGTTGGGGTTCCACCTGCGTACCGATGAACGGGTCTTCGACGGTTGTTTGCAGCCAGATGAGGTTGTAGTCGAGGAAGGCGCGGCCCCCCTCTTCGAAGTACTCCACAACAATGGAATGATCGCCCTCGGCCACACTGAACGTCGCCTCGATAGGCACACCCAGCGCACCACGCCACTGGTCGATAACCGCGCGGCCATCGACGAACACCCGCACCCCATCGTCCGCTTTCACCGTCAGCCGATACGTCCCGGCGTCGAGGTACTGCGTCGTGCTAAAGCGAATCGAGAACGCGTCCACCGGCACCTCCTCGATGGGGCGATCGAAGGCCCAATCGGCGGCAGGCAGTGGTACCTCGACCCGGTAGACCGGGTTGCCGATGAGGTTGCTGTTCGGGTAGAACTCTGCCAGCCAACGCCCCAGGTTGATCTCGCGCCCGCTTGCCAGTATCAGCGGGAGGTCTGGGTCGACGGGGCCACTCGCAAGTGCCCAGTTGGCATACACATACGCCACCCCTTCGCTCTCGCGGTAGTCCACTTGTACGTTGTGGTGCCCGGCAGTGATCTCGGCCTCGGCAGTGTAATTGCGCCCGGCCCCGCCATCGACATACGTATCGATGAGGATCTGACCGTCGACGCGCAGGATAACCCCGTCATCGGCCAACACATCGAAGCGGTAAACACCTGTCTGCGGGAAGAACGCATTCGTGCCGAAGCGTGCACTGAAGTTGTCGTTGTCGATGTCATCGTCTGGCGAGCCGACACCCCAATCGAGGCCCAACGGCCCGGTAAAGGTATCCTCATCCTCTGGCGAGCCTTCCAAAATTGGATTGTCGTAGTACTGTGCGTTCCACGTTTGGGCCGCTGCTGCCCCCGCGAACACCAGTAAGGTGACCAACACCGCGATCGTACGCATGGTGGGTTTTCCTAAAACTATGAGTATTTGCAGCCAGTTTAGTCGATATACCGCTCGGCGTCGGTATGAAGAAAGTACGAAAACCACGGGCATGGCCCAAAACTAAACGAAGAATTTGTGAAAATTATTTGCTGAATGCTAAATTAAGCAATAAACTAGGGGCGAGTTTATAAAAAACGTATCGGAGTCGTGGCGGTGCTCAACAAAAAAGGGAAGAAAAAACAATCTAACTTAGCCGCAGAACTTGGCCTCGGTGACGATTCGCTGGATACCGGCGCCTTGAAGGATTTCGAAGCCATGCTCGGCGATGTCGAGGATGAGCCACAGCAAAAGGCCTCGGCCAAACCGCAGGCCGCGGGCAATGGCGCGGGGGGCGTTGTCGACCGACTGAGTGACCTCGTGCCGCTGACGCAATCGAAGCCGATCGACACAGGCTATGTGCCCCCGGCCAAGCGCCGCATCCCGCCGAAGATTGCCAAGCTGCGCAAGCAGCTACGTGGCAAATTGCTCGCAACCCCCGATGAAGCCGACTTCTGGGATCGCAAGGATGCGTCTAAGCAGAAAGTCCTCACAGACCGCCTGAAGACGGTTATCCAAAAAATGGGGGTGCAGATGAGCGCCGCCGAGTACGAAATTTTGAAAGAGTGCGTGTTGGATGACATCCTGGGCTTCGGCGCCATCGAACCGCTTATCCAGGACCGCCGCTACTCCGAAATCATGGTCAACGGCGGCGAGGTCGTCTTCGCGGAGTTCAAGGGCAAGCTGGCCGAAACCGAAATCGTCTTCGACGACGAGGATCACGTCTACTGGACAGCGCAACGGATCGTGCGCCCGCTGGGCCGCGCGCTCAACCGCGACGAACCGATGGTCGACGCTCGCCTGCCAGATGGCTCGCGCGTGCACATCGTTAGCAAGCCCTCGGCGCTCAACGGCACCACGATTACCATTCGTAAGTTCCCCGAAAAGCGCCTGGGTGTCGATGACCTCATCAAGTTCGGCTCGTTCACGCGTGAAGTTGCCGACTTTTTGGAGGCGTGTGTGGTCAGCCGCCTGAACATCGTCATCAGCGGCGGTACTGGCTCGGGAAAAACGACCCTCCTCAACGTGATGAGCAGCTTCATCCCAGAGGACGAACGCATCGTCACCATCGAGGACTCGGCAGAGTTAGACCTCGCACAGCGCCATGTTGTGAGCCTGGAGACTGCCCCGCCGATCCCGAATAGTGACGGCGGCGACGGCAAACGCGGCAAGCTGGAAATCCGCGACCTCGTAAAGGGTTCGCTGCGTATGCGCCCCGACCGCCTGGTGATCGGCGAGTGCCGTAGTGGTGAAGCCCTGGACATGCTCCAGGCGATGAACACCGGCCACGATGGGTCGTTGACCACGGTGCACAGCAACAGCACCCGCGACGCCGTTGGCCGCCTGGAAACGCTGGTGATGATGGCCGGGATGGACCTGCCGCTAGACGTGATCCGCAGCCAGATCGCTGGCGCGGTGGATATGCTCATGCAGCAGTCGCGCTTGAAGGATGGCAGCCGCAAGCTGGTACAGGTAAGCGAAATCCAGGGTATGGAAGGCACGCAGGTGACCTTACAGGACATCTTCGTGTACACGACCGAAGGACACAAGGGTATGGGCTACAGCCACGAGGGCGGCGGCGAACTCAAGGCGACTGGCTTCCGCCCGAACTTTGTTGGGCAGCTCAAGCAGTTCGGTTTCGAACTGCCGGGCAGCATGTTTGGCGTCGGTAGCGGCCACGGGCACTAGGCGGCTCCCCGTTACCCCACATTAAACGAACAGATTACGACATACCGAAAAGCGAATCAGATTGTATGAGCCGGGGCTTCGTCCTCGGCTTCTTCGCATTCTGGCAATTCGCTGAGGTTGTTCAGCGCGGTGTCATCTGGGGTCGTGCGTAAAAACGAGCGCCCGTCCCGCTGCACGACCTCCACCATCGTGAGGCGCTCGCCTGCATATACCCAAAACTGCCACCCGCCGCGTTGTATCGCGCGGACGGCCTCGCCGAGGGTGATGGTGTTCGCCTCGCCGTAAATTTCTACCTGTGTAACCAACACCCGCGACGAATCGAAGGTGACATCGAGCGCGCGGTACGTCACATGGCTGATGTCGCCATCGGCACGGCTGACACAGGTAATCAGGTAGAACTCGGTTTCGTGGTCTTGCGTTTGCATAGCGTATCCCTTGCGTAGGTGTGCAGTGCGTGCCTCGATGTTACAATAAAATCACTAATGATGACGGGGAACGCCCATGCGACGCATCGCCTTCTTTGTATTAACACTGCTGCTGGCCTGGGGGGCGGGGGTACAGGC
>CAYSVE010000559.1:0-4265 GCA_964434365.1 uncultured Anaerolineaceae bacterium
GTGCGCGCCTATGCGCGCGACGAAATCGCCGATTACCAGGCGGCAGCGTGGTTGATGGCGGTGTACCTCAACGGGATGACGCGCGAAGAAACGGTGAACCTCACGCTCACGATGGCGAACTCTGGCGATACGCTCGACCTCAGCGACATCACCGACTACGCCGTCGACAAACACTCATCGGGCGGGGTGGGCGACAAAACGACGCTTGTCGTGTTGCCGTTGGTGGCGGCCTTCGGTGTGCCCGTCGCCAAAATGAGCGGGCGCGGCCTCGGCTTCAGCGGCGGCACGCTCGATAAGCTAGAAGCCATCCCCGGTATGAACGTCAACCTCTCGCCGGAGGCGTTCCGTGCGCAGGCGAAACAACACGGTTTCGTGCTGGCCGGGCAAACCGGCGACCTCACCCCGGCGGATGGCAAGTTCTATGCATTGCGCGACGTCACCGCGACTGTGAGCAGCCTGCCGCTTATCGCCAGCAGCATCATGAGTAAGAAAATTGCCGCTGGTGCGGGCGGCATCGTGCTCGACGTAAAAACGGGCAACGGGGCCTTCATGACGACGCAGCAAGAGGCCACGGACCTTGCGCGGATTATGGTCGGCATCGGCGAGGGCAGTGGCCGCGATGTTATCGCCGCCATCAGCGATATGAACCAGCCACTCGGGCAAGCCGTCGGCAATGCCCTCGAAACCGCCGAGGCCATCGAGACGATGAAGGGCGGTGGCCCGGTGGACTTTCGGCAGCACTGCATCAAAATTGCAGCATACATGCTACAACTTGCCGGGCGCGGCGCGCGCTGGACCGACGAAACCAAAGTGGCGACCGACCTACGTGCCGCGCTCGACGACGGGCGCGCACTGGCGAAGTTCCGCACGCTTGTCGAAGTTCAGGGCGGCGACCCACGCGTCATCGCCGACCCCGCGCTGATGCCGCAGGCGGCATACACGCATACGATGACGGCCACACGTGCGGGCTACATTGCAGAAATGCCCGCCGGGGCAATCGGCATGGCGTCGGTGGAGCTTGGGGCGGGCCGCGCCAAAAAGACCGATGCCATCGACCATGCGGTGGGGCTGACGGTACTCGCTAAAATCGGCGATTCGGTAGCGGAGGGGCAACCCCTGCTTACGATTCATGCCAACACCGAGGCGAAAATCCCCGCCGTGGTCGAGGCGCTCGAAGCGGCCATCACCTACAGCGAGGCGCGCGTTGAGCCGCCGCCGCTGTTCTACGAGACGATTATTGGCAATCGATCTTCGTCGTAGGTGTACTCATACTCGGCGGCATCGTCGAACCCGAGCGGTGCCCCACAGCGCGTAAAATTCCCGTCGATGATGCGGCGAGTCGCGAGGTAAGCCCCATAGGCGAGCGGTAACGACTCCGGCGCGAAGGGGTCGCTGTCGGCGTACGCTGCGCGGAATGCGTTTGGCATGGGTGGAATTGCGCTGATGATACGCACACCGTCGAGATTGCCGCGCAGCGCGGCGAACCCGGTGAGCATACACACCTCGCCACACGTGAAAGGCACTTCGGCCTCAGCGGCCTCGATGAGCGAAAGCATCGGGGGCGCGTCCTCTGGCGCGACGAGGGTAACGCTCTCGGTGGTGGCTTCGTCCGTCCAATTGCCGACGATGACGACCGGCTGGCAGTCGAAGGCGTGTTGTGTTTGCGGGGCTGCGGCGGCGTACCCAAGTGCGAGTGTCCCGATAATCGATGGGTCGCTGCTGAGGGCGCGCGCCCGGTCGACGGCGTGGCTGAGGGTGCCGCCGTCATCGACAGCATACAGTTCGAGGTCGGTGCGGCCCGTTTCGGCGATGGCCAGCCGCCCGGCGTACAACGCCTGATTCCCCACCTCGCGATACCGCCCCTCGAACGGTGCCAGCAGCGCGATTCGCTGCACGGGCGGCGAGGTTCGCACCGCGCACGCGCCAAGCATCAGCGCGAGCAGCAGCCCGCTAACAACCGTTTTGAACATGTTCCTGGTACGTAATCGCGTAATCGTGGTAGCCGCTGCCGTCGCACCGCGCCCTGAAGAAGATGAACTCACTTTCCGTAGGGAAGACCGCCGCGCGAATCGCAGAAATGCCGGGGTTCGCGATGGGGCCAGGCGGTAACCCCGGGCCAAGGTACGTGTTATACGGCGAAATCACCCCGGTGTAGTCGGCACGCGTGATGCGTGGCCACCAGCTACCCCGCGCACCGTTGAGGCCGTACTGCACCGTGGGGTCGGCGTCCAGCTTCATGTTGATGTCCAGGCGGTTGCGGTATACGCCCGTGATTTCGTCGTGCTCGTCGTCGTGGAGCGCTTCCTTCTCCGCGATGGAGGCCAGCGTCACTACCTCGAATAACGAAAAGCCCTGCGCGGCGGCGGCGCGGCGCAAGTCGTCATCCACGCGCTGCTGGAACGTCTCCAGCAGAATATCGCGCATCATTTCCGGCGTCACTTCGGCGGGCAGCAAATACGTGTCCGGGTACATGAACCCTTCCAGCGAAGCGCCGGGCGGCAGGTTCACAAATGCTGCGAACTCCGGCGGTTGTGGCGCGCCCGGCCCGATGACGGCCATCAGTTCGGCACCAGTGAAGCCGAACAGACTGCTCGCGTCGACCGCGTCCGCGATTTGCTCGATGCGCCAGCCTTCGAGGATGCGAAAGGGCAATTGGCTGCTCGCGGAGTCGGTCAGGAGAAACGCAATATCCGGCAGGGTTTGGGTTTTGTTCAGGAAGTACACACCCGCCTCTAGCTCCACATCGATGTTGCGGGCCTGCACGAAGCTCACGAACAGCGCCGGGTCATCGATGAGGCCCTCGCTGAACAAATTATTCGCGATGGCCTGCGGCGTATCGCCGAGCGCCACTTCGAAGCGCAACGGCGTCGGGTCGATGCCAGCAGGCCGGTTGAGGTCGTCGGAGCGGATGGCGACGACAAGGTTATTCAGGCTACTGCGGGCAAGCCCTATCGGCCCGGTGCCCGTGACGATAAAGAGTGTGCTGAGGCACACGACGGAAATCAAAAATACCACAAAGGCGAGGATCGCCAGGACGCGAATCAAACGGCCCAAAACAACTCTCCGAAGGCTACACTGCTCGCATTGTACACAGCCACGCCCCTACTGTTAACCGACGACACACCTACAGATTGTCGCTCGTGGTGGGTGGGGGTTCGAGGCGGTCGGCCACGGCATTGAGGTAACTCTGCAATATCACACGCGCGGCCAGGTCGTCGATCGGCGCATCCGGTTTGCGCTTTTGACCTTTTGCGAGTTCGCGCGCATCCGCCGACGACAGCTGCTCATCCCAGAAGATGACCTTGAGGCCGGTATGCTCGGCGAGGGGACCCGCCCATGCCCGAATCGTGTCCGCCTGTTCGCTGCTGCCGCCCACATTCGACGGAATGCCGACAATAAGCGCCACCGCGAACTGCTCCTCGGCGTACGCTTTAATGGCCACGTAGACTTGGTCGTCGCCAGTGTTTTCCAGGATGCCGTACTCCTTCGCCGTGATGCCCAGCGAATCACTCACGGCCAGGCCGATACGCTTCAGCCCGTGGTCGATGCCTAACAGCCGCCCAATCATAGCCCCGCCTCACGAAACTGCACATCGATGCGCATGGGGAGCACGGGCATGCGGCCCAGCCAACGCGGTACAAGGGTAATTTCCGGCACGGTGTTCTCCTGGGTTTCCACCTGCGTGATGATGTAATTGAAGGCGTCTGCGATGCTGCGCCCGGCAAGCTGTTGGCTGAGCGTGTCCGGCTCTAGCGGCGCGGCCACCATCGCGCGGGCCGTCACGCCGTAGACGATGCCGCCCGTCGGCGTGGTGCCCTGGATGCCGGTATTGGTGTAGTTCAACGTCTCCGATTGGATAACGCGCCCGGCAGGCACCTGTGGCCCCAGCCGCGCAAACGCGATTTCCTGGCCAAAGCGCTCATCGACGGCCATGCCCTCGACGACGGCGCGCATCCGCAGGGTGAGGGTGTCGGTCGTTTCGCCCACTTCCGCGCTGAAGGTCTTCCAGTCGTCGCGCTCCTCGGCGATGCGAATTGTCTCGAGGATGATGAACTGATCCTCACCGATGATCGATTCCATTTCGGTGTAAGCCTGCTCTTGCAATTGCTGGCGCACGTTCGCGGTCAGCCGGTCGGGGTCCTCTGGCGCGACGGCTGCGGCGACGCGGCTTTCGCCGCCCGTAGTTGGGTTCACATTGCGCACATCGACCGAATCGGCCAACGAGCCGAGCACTGTATTGACCAGTCCCTCGCCGACGTTGCCCT
>CAYSVE010000560.1:0-4252 GCA_964434365.1 uncultured Anaerolineaceae bacterium
CATTCTACGGCTCTCGATGGGCCTCGATTCTCCGCCACTGCCGCCGCCTCGCGTAGACACAGCGGTTCGAGGGGGGGCCAGGGGGTAAGGTTGAAACGAACCGTCATGACCAAGGTGGTATATCCCGAGGTCGCTTTTTAATGATAACCCTACATCGTATGACAAGGTGCACCTCCATTCGATGCAGCGTTTTGCGGGCGAGGCTCGATTGCATCTCGCCTGCGCCCCTACCAAGTTACCCCTCAGCACTGCCCTACAACTTCGCGTGGACCAACTGCTGTGTGTACGGGGCCTGCGGGTCTTCGAGAATTTGGTCGGTTAGCCCGGCCTCGACGACCTCACCACGACGCATCACGAGTACACGGTCGGCGAGGGTGCGAATCACGCCCAGGTCGTGCGACACGATGACCACCGTGACGCCGCGGTCGCGTTGCAGCCGCTTGAGCGTATCGAGCACGAGGGCCTGCACACTCACATCGAGGCCGGTGGTCGGTTCATCGAGCAGCAGCAGGGCCGGTTTCAGCGCGATGGCCTTCGCGAGTTGCACACGCTGCTGCATCCCCCCACTTAACCGCGCCGGGATGTCATCCACACGATCCAGCGGGAACTCCGAGACTTTCAGCGAGGCCCGCGCCTCGGTGCGGAGCGTTTTGTAGGTGCGCTCGCCGGTCATCAGCAACCGCTCGGCGACGTTGCCGCCGCTGGTGAAGCTCGTGCGCAGGCCGAGGTGCGGGTTCTGGTACACGATGCCGATGTGATATGTACGGACCTCGCGGCGGGCATAGTGGTCGAGGTCGAACAGGTTTTGCCCGGCCAACTCGGGGATGTTCAGCGTGTAGTGGCCGCCGTCCACCTCCTCCTGCAAGTTGAGCGCGCGCAGCACGGTGCTTTTTCCGCTGCCACTTTCGCCGACGATGCCGAGCACTTCACCGGGGTACACGTCGAACGAGGCGTTCGCCACGGCGACGATACGCCCGTACGTCTGGCGCAGGTCGCGCACCCGCAGTAGCGGCTCAGTCGATGTGAGTTGGGGCGGGTCGAAGGTAGCCATCGTGATAGAAATCTCCGTCGTCGTTGTAGTAGGTATCGGCTGGGGTTTGCGTGTCATCGACCAGTTTTTCGATGAGGCCGGTATCGCTGATTTCGAACAGGCTGCCGCCGTCGCCCTGGGGAAGCTCGTTCATGAACTTGTTCATCGCGCCACTGTGGATGCACACGCGCCCGGTCTGGTCCTCGATGTAAAACGGCACATCATCGAACTCTAGCGGATACACATCGGTGTAGGGCGGCACCGCGTACAGCCGCTTTTCGCGCCCCGCACTGAGGATCGTCAGGTTGGCGGCCTGGTGCAGCTTGGGGTTATCCCAGCGTGGGATAGGGCTGGGGGCCATCAGGTAGCGCCCGTGGACCACGACCGGGTAACTGGCGCCCCCCATGAACTGCCCGTAGCGCACCAACTGTTCGTACAACACCAACCACATCTGGGCATAATCGGCATCGGCGTGGCGCTCGCGCGCTTTGGCCATATCGTACTCCACGCGGCGGAGGGGTTCGGGGTCGGGCACCTGGAGGACCATCACCTGCCCCTCGCCGAGCACCTCTTCGGGGATGCGGTGGCGGCTCTGGATAATCGTGGCGGTGGTGGCATCGGTGGTGGTGGTTGCGCCGGTCGTCCGTGTGATGAAGCGGCGCAGGTTGGCGGCGTTCACGCTGTCGTCGGCGCCCTGGTCGATGACTTTCACGGTGTCATCTGGCCCGACGAGGCTGAGCGTCACCTGGAGGCCGCCGGTGCCCCAGCCGCGCGCGATGGGCATTTCGCGGCTGGCGTACGGAATCTGGCAACCGGGGATGGCAATCGCCTTGAGGATGCGGCGGCGGAGTTCGCGCTTGGCGAATGGGTCTAAAAAGGCGTAGCTGTAGCCGCTTTCGGCAGTGGCAAGGTCTTTGAGCGTCATAGGTTTCCTATCGATGGTCGATCTGTGATGGTGTCCGTTTTTGGTTTGGGCGAGGGCTTAACATCCGTCTCGCCTGCGCCCCTACATGATGTGCATTTATTCCCGTGTTCCCCCCGCCTCGATGATGGCTGCGGTGAGGGCGTCGATATCTGGCGCGCCCACCGCCTGATACACGACATCGTCGGTTGCAGTGTACACCCGGAAGATCGGCAGCGGGTCATCCAAGGCGATGCCGAGGCCCTCGGCGCGCCGCTGGTCGAAGATGAGATCGAGGTCCACACTGTCATAGTGGACGGCACCCGGGCCGAACACCACATTGATGTGGTCCAACACAGGGATGTAGTCGGCACACGGGAGGGTATCGAGGTGGCACACGAGCATGAACGTCGGCGTCGTTGCGAGCGGCACGGGGGTGGGGGTGCTATCGACACGGGCGAGTTGCCCGCAGCCACTGAGCAGAAAAGCCAGCGTGCAAACCCAAAAAGCAGAAAGCACGAACGAAACGGGCGAGGCATGGCCGACGCCCCTACGCGGTTCGATGGGGTGTTTGTACCGTGTGTAGACGCATGGGTTCGGTGGGAGCTGGGCAACGAAGTAGAAACGACGACTCAGCGGCATACCCGGCATTTTCGTTTAGCCCTGTTGTTCACCTTTTGTAGCCAGCAACGCTGCCACCCGCGCGATGATTTCACGTGCGACCTCGGCTTTGCTCATCAGGTCGAGTGGGGTTTCGGTACCGTCGCGGTCGATGATGACGACGCGGTTCGTATCGGCCTGGAAGCCCGCATCGGGCACGGTGATGTCGTTGGCAACGAGGAAGTCGAGGCCCTTACTTTTGAGCTTTTTCTGCGCGTTGCTGAGCAGGTTTTCGCTTTCGGCAGCAAAACCGACGATGACCTTGCCGGATTCCTCAGGGAGAATCGTTTTCAGATGCACCAGAATATCCGGGTTGCGCGCAAGTTCGAGCACCATACCTTCATCGTCGCCTTGCTTTTTGATCTTCTGCTCGACGTACAGTGCCGGGCGAAAATCGGAGATGGCAGCAGCCATAATCAGGGCGTCAGCAGCGCGGATGTCATTCACGACGGCGTCGCGCATTTCGACTGCAGTGCCCACATGCACGACCTGTGCGCCGACCGGCACCGGCTGGCCTGCGGTGGTGATGAGCATCACGTCGGCCCCGGCATCGACTGCGGCTTGCGCAATCGCGTGGCCCTGCTTGCCACTGCTGCGGTTGGTGAGGAAGCGCACGGGGTCCAGCGGTTCGCGGGTGCCGCCCGCCGTCACGATGACGCCGCGCCCCTTCAGCGGGCCATCGTTGCCCAGCACTTGCCGAATGTGGCCGATGAGCGTTGGCGTATCCGGGAGGCGTCCGCGGCCACTGAGGCCGCTCGCGAAGCGCCCCACCTCCGGGGCAACGAGGTGCGCACCCCGCTCGACGAGCGTTTTCACGTTGGCCTGGGTGGCGGCGTGCTCGTACATGCCGCCGTCCATCGCCGGGGCAAGCAGCAACGGGCACCGAGCCGCCAACGCCGTGACCGTCAGCAGGTCATCGGCAAAGCCGTGTGCGAGGCGTGCGAGGGTGTTGGCCGTCGCCGGGACGACCGCGATGAGGTCGGCCCCTTCGGCGAGGCCCACATGTGCGATGTGCGTTGGCAGCGCGCCGCTGCTTTCGCCGCGCCACAAATCGGTGTAGACGGGTCGCCCGGTTACCGATTGAAACGTCAGCGGGGTAACGAACTGCTGCGCGGCCTCGGTCATCACGACATCGACCAAGGCCCCAGCCTGTGTCAGCTTGCTCGCGAGGTCCACCGCCTTGTAGACGGCGACGCTGCCCGTCGCGGCGAGCACGATGCGTTTGTCTTTCAGTGAAGTCATCATGCCTCGGAGTGTAGCACAGCGGCGGGCGGCTTTCACACCAAATTGGACTGGCCCGTGCCTACTGATGATTCGGTGGTGAGGCCGACGGTTGCCCACGCCCCGCCGCGCGCATCCACCAGGTGATGCCATCCACCGACTTGTCATCGATGAGCATGTTGTGGATGACGTACACGGCGATGTACAGCGCCCGCGACTGCCGGTGGCGGGTGGCTGGCAGCGCGAAGCAGCCCGGCGCGCCATCGACGCCGACGAGCCACTTCGGCGAGGCACCGCCATCACCGGGTTCGTATTGCGTGTGGGTGAGCCAGCAACGGCCCCCATCGAGCACCGCCCAGTAGCCGAAGCCGTGGTCGAGCGGCTTTACCGGGTCGCCCTCGAACCCGGCGCCGTAGAGGCCAGTTTGCAGCCATTCGGCC
>CAYSVE010000561.1:0-1903 GCA_964434365.1 uncultured Anaerolineaceae bacterium
AGCGAAAGCTCAGTTGATGCGCCCGTTCTACGATAGACGCGCTAAAAACGCCGCCACTGGTTAGCAATTGGCTGAGGAAATCGCCGCGCAGCGAAACTTCCATCTCGTGGACGGCGCGCTCTTTGTACTTCAGGAGGGCCGTGACCATCGCTGCATTTTCGATCGCAAGTTCGTCGAGTTCGGTTAAGTCGCGTGGGCCAGCGATGATCCACACATAGCCGATGATGCGCCGCGCGACGATAATCGGCGCAACGATACGTTCTATCGTCATGCCGAGTTCTGGCATCGCGGGGACGTGCTGTGGTTTATGGGTCGCCAACAGGCGGTCGTAAATATCGCGTTGTAGCAGGTGTGCTGCGACGTCGGGTGTGGTGCGCCCCGCTTTGATGCTGCGCGTACGGGCCTCGTCTACCGGGCCGACTTGCGCGGTCGCCCACACCTCGAAAGATTCGCTTTCGATGGTGATAGAAAGCCCAAGGATTGCTGCCAGCCGCTCGGCAACATCTTGCAGGGTGCCGTCGTCGAGCACGATTTCGGTTAGCTTGCGGTGGATGTCTGCTGCGCGTTCGCGGAGCTCCACCTGTTGGTTGAGTAGGTGGGTGTAGATGGACTCAGTTACGTCGATGAAGGGAACGGATGCGGGTAATTCGATGATAGGGAAGCGGTGTGCCTCGGCGGCAGTGCGCACGGTGTGGGGCGTTTCTTCGAAATACTTGCCGGTGGAAAAAATCATCCCTGCGAGGTTCTTCTGAACAAGTTGCGGAATGAGTTCTTTCTGGCGCGTGTTGGAGTTGCGCAGGCTGTTGCCAGAGGTCAGTAGCAGCTCACCACCTTTGGCCCAGTCGTAGGTTGCATCCGGCAAATCGACAACGTGTGCGCGACGAACAACACGATGGAGGCTTTGGTGGCCGGTGATGACCTTTGCCGTCGCAAAGATCGGCGTTTCCAGTAAGTGGCCTAACGTTAACAACAATTCATCTCATGAAGAGCACCATATTCGTCGATTATATGATTGTCTCGCACCATCTGCAACTGTGGCTGAAGGCAAGCACGGCCCGAAAGCCCCGTACTTGTCACCCAATGCGGCAACGAGTACGGGGCTTTTGGCAAAGTGAGAGGTTATGTCTCGGCGAGTGTGTGGGGTACGTTCAGGCCTTCGAACAGGCCCCGTTCGACCGCACGCCCTCCATTGACGAGACTAAACGCACGGTAATACGACTCCAGCCCCCAAAGTTCATGTTGCCGATCTTCGGGTAGGTGGCGCAACCGATCGTACTCGGGGAGTTGCGTGCGATGGCAGGATATCGCGTCGACGACATCGCGCCAGTAGGCGAGGGTGTCGATTCGTGTTGTGATGGCCCACTGCGGCCAACCCGGTGCTTGCCTTTTGATCCCATCCACAGGCATGATGAGGTCGCCGAAGACTTTTTGGTAAGCACGGATCTTGCCCTCGGTTTCGACGAGGTAGTACAGCTTTTTCACACGATACGATGGGCTGGAAACCTCTACCGCGGCTGCGGTCGCGAATTGGCTGATCGCAATGTGATCGGGATGCCCATAGGCCCCATACGGGTCGAATGTTATCACCACATCTGGCTCAATGCGGCGCATATGAACAGCAATCTTCTCGATCGCGTCGGTGGGGTCTGCTTCATCAACGTAACCGTCGATGTAGTCGAGGAACATGACCTCTTTGATGTTCAGGACTCGTGCAGCCTCACGCAATTCGGCCTCGCGGATGCGGCCAAGCTCAACCGGGCCGGGGTTGTCCTCGGGGGCACCCGGCCAACCGTACTCACCGCGCGTCGCCGTGATGAGGTACGTTTCGACCCCCTGTGCAGCGTACTTTGCGAGTACGCCACCCATCCCCATCGACTCATCGTCGGGGTGGGCAGCGACACAC
>CAYSVE010000561.1:1913-4247 GCA_964434365.1 uncultured Anaerolineaceae bacterium
AACTTGAGCGGTTGCATCCTTGCTAACGCTTGTTTTCGCCAACCGGCGACGCTACGAGTTGATCGCGAAAGACCTGGATTTGGGCGCAGTGTTCACGCTTGTGGCCGTAGTATGTGTACACGAGGAAGTCTTCCAGGTCGTAGATGTCGCCGTACCAGTCAAGTACGCCATTTTGACGAAGGGTGGCTTCGGGTAGTTCTGTAAGCAGTCGAATCGCCTCGAAGTAGTCTCTCGTGTACGCTTCCACAATTGTGCTGAAGGATTGGTCCCGGCGCGCCTCGACTTCGCTGTCGTTGAAGGTTTCGTAGGCAGTGACGAAGCTATCCAGCAGGGGTGTCATTGGCTCGTCCTTGACGAGACCGCGCAGCGTGTCGACGAGAATGGCCTCGAACGATGCTAGATGCGCGATCACGTCCTTGGCAGACCAAACGCCACACGCGCCGGGTTGCTCCCAGGCGTCGCTGGGGAATGCTTCGGCAGTTGCAAGGACTGTATCGTGACCCGATTGCAAGATGTCGATGATGTTCATGACTATCGTTTTCCTGACTGTTCGTCTGATTGAGTTCGTTGTTATCGTATTGCATTGGGCCACGCTGTTCATCCGACCAAAGTTATAAAATAGGGGTTATTTGCACCCGCTTTGTGAGGATTGGTGGACCGTTGATGGATCGACTGAGTTGAGTGAGGCTTTCGCACTTGCTAAGATAGCCACCTCAACCGCAGCAGGAGCATGACATGAACTGGCATTTGATCGATCATCCGAAACGCATTCAGTTGCGACTTGCATCTACTCCACATCAATCGACGATCCTCTCGGTCCGTATGCCAGATGATATTGAAGGGCAGGTTGTGATCGTCGATGATGCTGGGGCGCTACACCCATGCGAATACCTCGATGGGGTGTTGCGTTGGTCCAGCGGCGATGCCGGTGCCTATTGGGCGTATTTCGGTGGGGAGGGGCCGACCACAACGCCCGTCGTAAACGTTCGAGAGGTCGACGATTATCGCGGCCAGGACAGTTTGGAAATCGTGACAGACGCGGCAACATATGTGTATCATAAGGCGGGGGCGGGTCTGGCGAGTATGTTCGACATCGAAGGCAAGGACTGGATTAGTTACTGGCCAGAGGGTGGTGCGGCGGGGCACTACCGTGGCCTCCCGAACATGGTGCAGAATGTCGCCTTTCATCCCGGCTACGAAGGAGCCACCACCGAAGTTATCCATCAGAGTGCGCTGAGCGCCAGAGTTCGTTCAGGGGTGGGCGATTGGGTTTGCGAGTGGACGTTCTGGCCGACATTCGCCGAGTTTACCCTGCTGAGTGTGGGCCAAAACCAGAGCGGTGGCGATGAGTTCTGGTTTTTGTACGAGGGCACTCCCTACGGTGAACTCGATATGAAGGCGGACTACTATGCGCTATCGAACGGCAATCGTTTCACCATGGCAGAGCAATGGGAAGGCCCAATGCCAGACCCGCGATGGGTCGTGTTCGGCAGCACACGTACCGAACGCAAACTGTACTTGTGGGATCATCAGCAGCGGCTTGTCCGCAATGTGTACTACACCAAGGATGACCTCATGACGGTGTGGGGCTTTGGTCGCAGGGAAAGCTACGGGCGAGCAGCCTTGCTCAAGGGTGCCCCGGCCACGTTTACGCTTGGCTTCCTCGAGGGCGACGCACTGCCGATGAACCAGCAAACACTCCAGATTTCAGTCGGTGATGTCGAAGTAAGATAGTATGCTCACATTTATTGGGATGGCTGTACATCGCGTACAAAGAACGCCGAAAAACGTTGGTTGGTAATCGGTTGATGGGGGTATCGCGCTTCCTTTATAATGCTGCAAATCCATTTAAGAGCGGAACTTAAATTATGGCTAAGAAGAGAGTTCTTGTCGTCGGTGCGGGTATTTTCGGCGTAACAGCCGCCCTCGAACTGCACCGACGTGGCCACCAAACCACCATCATCGATCCCGGACCCATCCCACATCCCGAAGCCTCTTCCACCGACATCACAAAGATGATTCGGATGGACTACGGCACCGATGACTTTTACTTCGACCTGATGACGGAGGCGTTCGAAGGCTGGGATCGCTGGAATGCCGAGTGGGGCGAAGACCTCTATCACGAGGACGGCTTCTTGTTGTTGAAGAAAAGCGAGATGACCGAGGGTAGTTTCGAGCTGGAGAGCTTTAAGCGGCTGACTGCTCGTGGGCATAACCCCCGCCGCATGTCGAGCGACGACATTGCTGCCGATCATCCTATTTGGAATGCGCCCATTTACACCGATGGTTATCTGAACTCGCGCGCTGGGTGGGCCGAAAGCGGTCGCGTCGTCG
>CAYSVE010000562.1:0-4235 GCA_964434365.1 uncultured Anaerolineaceae bacterium
GGCTTTACCGTCGGTGCGGAAGGGCTTCACATCGAAGGCATAGCCCGGCGCGTACTTAAGCACGTCGCTTTTGAGCACGGCAGGATACGTGAAGGCGCTGCCCGCATCGGGCGTGAGGAAACCACTCACGAGGTGCCCACGCATCGGCGACACAGGATATGTCTGCGGCACCCCAACGACCAACGACTCGCCCCCGGCCTCACCGATGAGGTCCCACACGCGCGGCACAGTCACGGCGCGGCTATCGGCGATGGTCATCGCGTCGTAGGTGTGGTTTGCACGGTTGCGAAAGCCGTACACCCCCAATACGCCGGGGTCACGGCTGCTGAGCATACTACCCCAGGCGGGCACGGTGATGCACGGAATACTACTGCGCAGCACACCGTAGGTGCCCATCAGGCTTTGCAGATTCGGCAAATGTGGGTTGTCGAAGACGAGTTCCGGCGGGGCGCAGTCCAGGCCGATGACCAGCACGCGCCGCTTCCGCCGCAGAAATCGCAACATGGTGTGTTACCCTTGCGGACGAGGCAGCGCGCATTGTACCACGGAGACCAGCTTGTGAAAATCGTCGCAATACCCGACTTACACGGCGGCACAACCGCGATTCCTCTTTTCGGGCAGCCACTTGCCGCCGCAGACATCGTGCTGCTGCCCGGTGACCTCACCAACGGCAGCGTGCAGGCCGCGAAGGACATCATCGGCGCGGTACGCCAGCACAACAAGAACATCCTCGCGGTGCCCGGCAACATGGACCGCGTGCCCGTGAGCGAGTATCTATTCGACGAAGGCGTGAATATCCACGGCACGAGCCGTGAAATCGATGGGGTGCACTTTATCGGTGTGGGCGGCGCGACGCCCTTCTACGGCCAGTTCGTATTCGAGGAGCCGGAACTCGCCGACTTGCTCAAGCAGGCCGCAGCGAACACGTCTGCGCCGCAGGTGCTGGTGTGCCACAACCCGCCCTACAACACCACGACGGACATCACACGCGGCAAACACGTCGGCAGCCACAGTGTGCGCGCCTTCATCGAGGCGGAGCAGCCGCTAGTGTGCTTTAGCGGCCACATCCACGAATCGGTCGGCGTGGATGCCATCGGCGCGACGAAAGTCATCAACCCGGGGCACCCGCTGCGCGGCGGTAAGTACGCCTACGCCGAAATCGTCGATGGGGTGCTTACGGTGTGCGAAGTTCGGGCGCGATAGCGTCGATGTGAAATTCGGTGAGGGCGGCGGCGGTCTCGGTCGGCGCAACCGCAAGGTATTCGCCGTGCGCAGCCCCCTCGATGACCACGAGTTGCGCATTATCGCCTGCGGCGGCTTGCATCGCGCGGGCACCGCCCAACGTCGTCTCGCGGGAGCCGTAGAGCAGCAGTATCGGGCGCGGTGCAATCTGGTCGATGGTATTTATGGGCGTGAGGTCGTCGATGTCCTCGCCGCTGCCGACGCCGTACCCGGCGGCGAACCCGTTCGAATACAGCCAGCCGATATATGTTTCGCTGCGGCCTAAGCCCACCGTCGCCGGGAAATCGGCGTAGTTGCCCATCGCGCTCACCGCTGCGAGGCCGGGGACCTCGGGCATCGCCAAAAGCGACGCCCCGCCCGCCGCACTGAACCCGTGCGTACTCACGGCGCTCACGTCGTTGCGGGCGCTGAGGTACGCATAGGCCGCAGCGATGTCCTCGGCTTCGGCGGCACCGAAGGTGACACTGCCGTAACCAGCGCATGCGCGGCTCTCGAATGCGAAGACGCTCAGCCCGGCGTTGTTATAGATGCGGACGTAGTCCATGTGGGTACCACGGCTTGCACTCAGTGTCGGCGCGACGATGACCGTGCCGGTGCTCTCGGCGGGGATGAAGTAGCCGCGCAGCGTTAGGCCATCGGTGGAGGGAAAACTGACATCCTCGAAAGCCATGGCGTGGGCAGCGGGGTCGGTGCCGGGGCGGCACGGCGTTTTTGTGATGCCGTAGGCCGAGACAAACCCCAGCCCGTAGGGCAAACCCAACAGGGCCACGGCCAATGTCGCAAGAAAAAACGCCACCAGCCGCAGCCAGTAGCGTAGATTTCGATTGTTCATGATGCGACGTCCCTTACCTAATCATCGACCGTTTTGTCGGCCTGCCACTCGGCGTTTAGCCGACGTTGGTGCATCCGCGCGCCGACGAACACTAGCCCGATACTAATCGCATAGAGCACGAGTAGCGGCCCCATCACCAGCATCATGTTCACGGGGTCCACCGTAGGGGTGATGAACGCCGCCAATGCCGCCGAAATCACGACCGCCAAGCGCCAGTTGTTCAGCAGCGCCTTCGCCTCGACGAAGCCCAGCAACGACAGCGAAAAGAACAGCAACGGCGACTCGAACGCGACACCCATCCAAAATAGCAACGACGTGACAAAGGCGATATAGCGCGTTGCTTCCCACTGCTGCACGAACAAATCGTCCTGAAAGCCCTCAAGAAATTGCAATGCAGGCGGAATGAGGACGTACCACGCGAATAACACCCCCACGACGAACAACGCCATAATAGCGGGCAATATGAGCCAGAAGAAGCGGCGCTGTTGGCTATCGAGCGCGGGCAAAAAGAACATCGTTATCTGATGGGTTATAACGGGTACGGCAATTACCCCGCCGATGAGCAACGCGACCCGAAAGTACGCGATAACACTGCCGGTAACATCGATGATCAAAAACGCTTCGAGGTTGCTCAGTTCGAGGTAGGGGCGGCCAATGTAAGCAAGGGCCTGCCCCGCGAATATCGAGCCGATGACCGTGCCGATAACCAACCCGATGAAGGCGCGCGTCGCCCGCACCCGCAGCTCATCCAAATGCTCGAAGAAGCCCATCTGCGCGCCGTCACCGCCTTCGGTGAAGCGCGTCGCCTCCGGTTCCCGAACGCCCGGCTTCATTCGTCACCATCCGTGTTGCTACCGCCCCACGTGCCGAAGTCGCTTTTCGGCTTGGGGGGATCATCGGTGGCAGGCGGGTTCGGGCTACCGGGCGCTGAGTCGGGGGCGCCAGCCTGCGCTGCGCCGTTGCCGTTCGTCGACGACGACGATGGCTTCTTGCGGAGCGCTGCCGCCGTAGACCCTGCCGCCGTGGCCCCCGTGCCCTTCAACGATTTGTCGAGGTCTTTGAGTTCCCCTTGCAAGTCGCTGCTCACCGCGTTGATGTCTTGTTTCAGTTCGTTGCTCACTTCTTCGAGGGGTTCCACCACCGGCTTGAGGAAATCCTTCGCGCTGCGCTCGATGGAGGCGCGCGTGGGCGGGGTCTTCGGCAGTTTCACGTCCACCCCGGCCTCGTCGAGTTCGGCCTGGATGACGGCCATCGTTTCGGCCCACATGGAGCGTGCTTTGGCCGTCCATTGGCCGAGGATATAGGCCCACTGGGCCATGCGCCGAGGCCCAGCAACGACAAGCATAATCAACAGCACAAGAACGAGTTCCCAGCCGCCAACACCAAATACATTCATAAGTTTACTTCCTCGCGTTCCTAGACCGGAAGATGTAAGACAGCAGAACCAAGAACAGCAAGCCCACGATCAACAGTTCACCGATGCCCACCCCAAAGAAGATCATGCGTCGTCTTCCTCGTCATCGTCGTAATATTCGTAGTCGTCATCATCGTCGTCTTCGTCGACCTCCTCGAACTTAACATCGAGCAGGGCTTCCAACCGGTCGACATCGCTGAACAGCGACCCAAGCACCCCATTGATGAACCGTGGCGAGGCGTCGCCGCCGTAAAGCTTGGCGAGGTTCACCGCCTCGTCGATGGCCACGCCGACCGGCACCCGCTGCACCATCGCACTTTCATAAACGGCGATTCGCAGCAGCGCGCGGTCGATGATGGCGAGCTGGTCCACGGGCCATTCTTCAGCGACGGCCTGGATGGCATCGTCGAGGGCGGTGGCGTTGTCGAGCACCCCATTCACGAGTGTGTTGGCGTAGTCGGCAGTTTTGCGCCCCACATGATGATAGCCGATCTGGTTCTGGATGGCGTCGCCGCGTGTGTGGCCGCTGCTATCCACCTCATAAAGCACGTGCAGGGCAAGCCGTCGTCCGATCGAGCGCTCCTGGCCGGTGTCATCGGGCAGCGCCATTTCGGCCTCGAGGTCTTCGGGGGGTTGGTTGGGTTCGGGTTCGAGTATCGGTCGGTCTGTCACATGTCACCTTGAGCGATCTTTCGGTGAAAATATCTTAACAGAATCCCGAGGAGTTTTCAGCGAGGAGTTTTCAGC
>CAYSVE010000563.1:0-4219 GCA_964434365.1 uncultured Anaerolineaceae bacterium
AGTGCGAACAATCGCTGGCTGCTGGTGCCGGCGACCGGGCCGAACAAGGTCTTCGTCAACCGCTTCGATGCCAACAGTTACCTGTACCTCACTAAAGCGCTCGATTACTTCGACCTCGGTGAGGAGTACGGCACCTTGGAGGATGCTCTGACGGGTGCACGGGCGCCGTTTTTGGTGCTCAGCTTTAGTAGCGACTGGCTGTACACCGAGACACAGGCGCGCGCGCTGGTGAAGGCGTTGGCGAACGTCCGCAAGGATGTGACGTATCACCACATCATCGCGAGCTTCGGCCACGACTCGTTCCTCGTCGAAGTAGACACCATGACACGCCTTGTGGGCGGCTTCATGCGCAAGCTGTGGAACCGGCGGTTCGATGAGAATACGTGGTAAGGAACCCAAGCGGACAAGCGTCCGTTTTGAGTGAGATTTCCAACGAAGGAGAGCAGAACGAATGGCAAGTATCAAAATCCCGACACCGCTGCGCGCCTACACCGGGGGCACCGTCAAAGTGGAAGTGAATGGGGAAACGGTCGGGGCGGCGATGGCCGACCTGGTCAACCAACATCCTGACCTCAAGCAGCACCTATACGATGAGCAGGACAACCTGCGCAACTTCGTGAATGTGTTCCTGGGCGAAGAAGATGTACGCTTCCTCGACGGGCAGGACACTGAAATCGACGCAGACGCCGCGCTGCGCATCATACCGAGTATTGCGGGCGGGCGTTGATCCCCCGCACCGGGACATCGTCACCGGGTAGAGAGAGTGAGCGATACAAATGGGTAACACGACGAACACCACGACGGTCGACCAGATGGCAGTAAAAAACGGCCAACTGTCAGCGGCAATTTTGCTACTCATCGGTTTTCTGCTGAGCAACCCGTGGATTATCTTCTTCACGGCGGTGTGCCAGTTGCTCAGCGCGCTAGACGTGCCGTTTGCGCCGTTTAAGCTCTCGTATCGCTACCTCGTGAAGCCCTCCGGCCTCATCAAACCCAATTTGCAAGAAGACCACGAGCGACCCCATCGCTTTGCATCGTTGGTCGGCGGTTTGTTCGACCTCGTCGGCGCGATTCTCATCGTGGCAGGTGTGCCGGTCGTCGGGTGGGCGCTGGTGTGGATCGTGATTGCACTGGCGAACCTGAACGTGTGGGGCAACTTTTGCATGGGCTGCTGGATGTTCTACCGCTTCAATCGCCTGGGGGTGCCGGGCTTCGCGTTGGAGCACTAATCGAGAATACCGCGAGCACGATTTTCTAATGAAAAGAGTTTACGCATGACCCCGACAACAACTGTCGACCAGACCGGCATCAAAACCGGCCAACTTACTGTCGCTGTCGTCTTGTTGCTAGCCTTCGTGGCGAATGCCCCCTGGCTGACTGTGCTGGTGGGTGCAGCCCAATTGTCCAGCGCGCTCGATGTACGCAACGCGCCCCTCAAGTTGCTGTACAAACACGTCGTGAAGCCCCTCGGCATCGTGCAGCCCAACCCCCAACCCGACCACAACCAGCCGCATCGTTTTTCGGCGCTTATCGGTAGCATGTTCAACTTTGGGGCGGCCTTGCTTTTTGCACTCTCCGCGCCGCTGATCGGCTGGACGCTGGTGTGGATCGTGATTGCGCTGGCGAACTTGAGTGTGTGGGGCAACCTGTGCGTGGGCTGCTGGTTCTACTATCGCCTGAGCCGCTTCGGCGTGCCGGGCTTTGCACTGGAGGGGTAAGCGATGATCGAACGTGTGCTGATCGCAGTTGCCTTGGTTGCCCTGGGGATGGGCCTGTGCCGTGCCGTAATGTGGTGGCAACTTCGTCGCGCGGGCGACAGTGCCCCCGCCGACCCGTTGCTCAATGGCTTGCGCCCTGGCGTGCCGACGGTGCTGTACTTCACCACGCCGACCTGCGCGCCATGCATTTTTCAGCAGCGGCCCGCGCTAGAAAAACTACAAACCCAACTGGGTGACAGTGTGCAGGTGGTGCAGGTGGATGCCACCGAAGACCCCGACGCCGCCGATCGATGGGGTGTGCAAACCGTCCCCACGACGTTTGTGCTGGGGGCAGATGGCAAGCCGTCGCATGTGAATAATGGGGTCGCGAACGAAAGCCAACTGATGAAGCAGATCGAAGCGGCGGCGTAAGGGCGGTCGTGCTGGGCGTGTCGGTATAACTAACGAGGTGAGGGAGAGAACATGAGGCTTTGGCTGGGAACATTATTATGGTTGGCGCTGGTTGCTGTGCCCGCAACGGCGCAGGATGCCCCCACGTATACCCTGGATATTCAGGTGCTTGAGGATGTTGTTGCCGGGCCGTTAGGCACAGCGGCTTACCTCTCGCCGAACGGTGAGCGTGTCTTTTACATCAGCAGCCCGGGCGAGGTGTGCATCGGCACACCCACAAACCCGCAGGCCGAGTGCATCGCGCTGCCGGAAGAACTTGGGGCACTAGACCCGGAGTCGGCAGCGTGGTCGCTCGATAGCCGCTATGTGGCTTTCACGCAGGATGTCTTCACCTTTTTTGTGGACAGTGACGTGTGGTTGCTCGACGCCGACACGATGACGCTGCGCAACCTCACCGACGACGGGCGGGCTAACCTGCCCGGCGGCTTTAGTGGCGAGGAGGTTGGCCGCTTCACGATCACCAACATCGACCTCAGCCCGAGCTGGACCGCTGATGGTGACCTCATCTTCCTGCGCTACAGCATCCTTGGCGACAACGACCCCGGCGACCCGGAGATCACGCGCTATGACCTGGACACCGACGAGGTCGACGGCCTGGGCCGCATCGACACTGGGCAAATCGAGGGGCCGTTTGTGGTGATTTCGCTGCTGGCTGCCCCGAGCGGCGAACGCATCGCCTACAACTTACTGCCCCAACGCGTGGATGAGGGCGGCCTGTTCGTCGCCAATATCGACGGCGAGGCACCGCAACTGGTCGGCGAGCCGGTCATCAACGATGAACGCACGGGCTTCTACCCGTTAGCCTTCGGCCCCGATGAGCGCTACCTGTTGGCCTACAACGCCACGGCGGCGCAGTTGTTCCTGCCAGATGTAATCCTGCTGGCGGACCTCGACGCGGGTACGAGCGAGTTTCTCGTCAGCGACCCAGATGCAGACCGGCCCCCGTTCATCCTGGGGGCAGGCTTCGGCCCCAATGGTGAACTCATCCTGACGGAGCGCACGCTGGCGGATGAAAACACGGTGCTCATCGCCACGGCGCCGGGCGGCCCGCTGCAACGCATCGCCGCGAGCCAGGAGTTTACGCTCTTCGCGCCCACGCCGCGCCAGCGCACGCCCATCGTGTGGGGCGAAAACAACACCGTGCTGCTCGGCAGCAACGGCCCGCTGCACGTCGTCACAATCGAACCGTAAACCCTAGTAATCGTAACCTCCAAGGAGTATCCATCTCATGGAACCCATCGTGAAAGAACGCGCCGAACTCAGCAAGGACGAGATCGAGCGCTTTAGCCGTCACCTGATTCTGCCGGATGTAGGCCGCGAAGGCCAGGAGCGCCTGAAGGCCAGCAGCGTGTTGATTATCGGCACGGGCGGGCTGGGTAGCCCGCTGGCGCTGTACCTCGCAGCGGCGGGCGTGGGCCGCATCGGCCTCGTGGACTACGATGTGGTCGACAGCACCAACTTGCAGCGCCAGGTCATCCACGGCGAGAGCACCGTCGGCCACCTGAAGGTCGATAGTGCGGAACAGCGCCTGAAGGACATCAACCCATACGTGCAAATCGACAAGTACAACGTGCCGCTCACCAGCGACAACGCGCTGGAAATCATGGCGCCGTACGACGTAATTGTTGACGGTACCGACAACTTCCCCACGCGCTACCTCGTCAACGACGCGAGCGTGAAGTTGGGCAAGCCGAACGTGTACGGCAGTATCTTCCGCTTCGAGGGGCAGGTGAGCGTGTTCTATGGGCAGGAGGGGCCGTGCTATCGCTGCATGTTCCCCACCCCGCCCCCGCCGGGGCTGGTGCCGAACTGCGCCGAGGGCGGCGTGCTGGGCATTCTGCCGGGCACCGTTGGTACGATGCAGGCCACCGAGGTCGTGAAGCTTATCGTGGGCATGGGCGAGCCGCTCATCGGCAAGATGCTGCTGTACGATGCGCAGGATATGGAGTTCCAGACGATCCGCGTGCGTAAGGACCCGAACTGCCCGGTGTGCAGTATTCCAAGCGAGGAAGTGGAACTCATCGACTACGAGGCCTTCTGCGGGATGCCCG
>CAYSVE010000564.1:0-4216 GCA_964434365.1 uncultured Anaerolineaceae bacterium
GAACCCGTGCGCCGTCCGCAATCCGAAATCGATGGGTTGCCGCTGCGCGTACGCCTTCTCGACATCGATACGGTAGGCGCAGGCGGTGGTAGCATCGCCCGTGTGGATGTCGGCGGGGCGCTGCGTGTGGGGCCGCAGTCTGCGGGGGCCGACCCCGGTCCGGTGGCTTATGGCCGGGGCGGCGAAAACGTCACCACGACCGACGCGAACGTCACGCTCGGTCGGCTGGATGCCGAACACTTCCTCGGGGGCAGTATGACGCTCGATGTGAATAGCGTGCAATCCGCACTACAAGCCCTTGCCGAGCAGGCTGGGCTTTCGGTGGAGGCGACGGCGCAGGGCGTGGTAGACATCGCCAATGTAAATATCGACCGTGCATTGCGACGGGTCTCCGTCGCACGCGGCCACGACCCGCGCGACTTTACGCTGGTGGCCTTCGGAGGGGCTGGCCCTTTGCACGCCTGCGAAGTCGCCGAACGCCTGGAAATCCCGCGCGTGCTCATCCCGCGTACGCCGGGGGTGCTGTGTGCGTTTGGGTTGCTCGTCGCCGATGTGGCCATCGATTACAGCCGCTCGGTGATCGGCCCGGTGACGACCAACACTGGTGCCGAACTTTCGGCACTCCGCGACGAACTCGTGCAGCAGGCCCACGCCGATTTGCTCAACGAGGGCGTGCCAGAGCCAGACATTCGCTTCGTGGTGCAGCTCGATGCGCGCTATGGCGGACAGGGCTACGAACTCCCGATTCCGCTCGAAGAAGATGACATCACCGCAACTTTTCACGAGGCGCACCTACGCGAATACGGCTTTGCACTGGAAAAGCGCCCCGTTGAAGTCGTAAACATGCGCCTCACGGCGATCGGCACAGTGGAAAAGCCACACATTACGTCAGAGCCAGTTATCGATGGGGATGGCAGTGAGGCGCTGCTCATCGTGCGCGATGATGAGGTCTCGTTGTACGATCGCGAGCGATTGGTCCCTGGCGCGGTCTTCGACGGCCCCGCGTTGGTCTTTCAATTGGATAGCACGGTATACATTGCGGCGGGGTGGCACACCCGTGTCGATGGCTATCGCAACCTGATTTTGGAGCGAGGTTGATCGTGTGGAACTGGTTATCTTCATAGGGATACAGGCTGTGGGGAAATCGACGTTTTATCGCGAAACGTTCTTCCGAACTCACCTTCGGATGAACCTCGATATGTTGCGCAAGCGGCATCGCGAGCAGGTGCTATTCGAGGCGTGCCTGGCGTCGAAAACGCGCGTTGTCGTCGACAACACCAACATCACGCCAAAAGTCCGCGCGCGGTATATCGGCCCTGCGAAAGAGGCCGGGTTCACGGTCATCGGCTACTACTTCCGCAGCAAGGTCGATGACGCGCTGCACTACAATCGCGAGCGCCCTGCCGATCAGCAGGTGCCCGATGTCGCCATCAAGAGCTTTTCGCGAAACCTTGTGCGACCAAGCTACGCCGAGGGCTTCGATGAACTGTACTACGTCCGCGCGCTAGGAAACGATCGATTTGCAGTGGAGGCGTGGATTTCGTGAGGATACAGGCGAGGCTCTCCGAAGTGAGTCTCGCCCGTAGCATTATCGAGATTATCCCTTACTCGCTGGCCTCGTCGTCCGGGGTTTTGGGCATCAGGGCTGCGACGAGCCGCGCCTCGTCATCGTGCGAGAGCGATGTCTGGATAACTGTGGGGTTGTACTTCTTCAATTCGTCGATGACCTTATCCGGCGTCGCCTGGCGGACCAGCACGAACAGGGCCGACGCCCCCGGCTGAATTGCCCCACCGATTTCCTTGATCGTGTCGTCGTTGATGCCGATGTCCTGCAAACTGCCGCTGAGGGCACCCGCGCCCGCACCGACCGCTGCACCCAGTAACGGGTTCAGGAACAGTGCGCCGACCAGCAAACCCCAGAAGCCGCCACTCACGGCTCCGGCGGCAGTGAGGTTGACCGCCTGCTCGATCTTCGGTTGGCCGTCGCTGTCGCGGATGACGATAGCGGCATCTTCGAGGTCGATGAGGTGTTGCTTTTGCAGTTCGCCCGCCTCTTTGAGGACGGCGCGGGCGGTTTCGGTGTTGTCGAAGCCAAGGACAACGAGGTAACTCATGGGACTCTCTCTCCGTGTGCAATTTAACGTTGGTAGACAAGCTAACGCGCCTGCGTTAAAACCGTATCATTGCAATGTGTGGAATGTGTAAAATCGAAGGAGTTCGTTACGATGATCGACGCCATTAGCCTGGAAGTGTTTCGGCATTTGTTCGCCTCGGTCGCGGAGGAAATGGGCGTCACGTTGCAACGGGCGGCCTTCAGCCCGAACATCCGTGAGCGCCTGGACTATTCGTGTGCGGTGTTCGATGCCGAAGCGCGGTTGGTCGCGCAGGCGGCGCACATACCGGTACATCTCGGGAGTATGCCCGCGTCGGTCGCGGAGGCCGTCGCCGCTTTCGACGATTTTGTGCCGGGCGATGTCGTCGCACTCAACGACCCGTATCGGGGTGGCAGCCATCTGCCAGATATCACGATGGTCTCACCGGTTTTCGTTGACGGCGACATCGTGTTTTACGTGGCGAGCCGCGCACACCACGCCGATGTTGGTGGGATGTCGCCGGGGTCGTTGCCACTTAGCACCGAGCTTTACCAGGAAGGCGTGATCATCCCGCCGATTAAACTGCTGGATGCAGGGAAGCGCAACGAGGCCGCGCTGGCGCTCATCGCCGCGAACAGCCGCTCCTCCCAGGAGCGTATCGGCGACCTCGAAGCGCAGTTGGCTGCCCACCGCGCCGGTGCAGGGCGTTTGCGTGCCATCGTAGCAAAGCACGGGCGAACGCGCGTGCTCGAACATGCCGATTCTCTGATGGATTACGCCCGCCGCGTGACACAGGCTGTCATCGAAGCGATGCCTGACGGCGTGTACACCTTCGAGGATGCGCTGGAAAGTGACGGCCAAACCCACGCGCCGATACCTATTCGAGTGGCGATTACCGTAAATGGTAACGCCATGACTGTCGACTTTGCTGGTACGGCTCCCCAGGTTGCAGGCAACGTCAACACGGTTGAGGCCAACGTCCGCAGTGCGACGTGGTATTGTGTCCGCCTACTTGCCGATGCCGACCCACCTGTGAATCATGGCTGCTTCGAACCCGTAAGCGTTGTTGTGCCAGCGCGAACTGTGCTGAACCCGGCCTTCCCGGCGGCGGTAGCGGTCGGCAATACGGAGACCTCGCAACGTGTGACCGATGTTGTGCTCGGTGCGCTGGCAATGGCCTTGCCCGACCGGGTGCCAGCAGCCAGCCAGGGCAGCATGAACAACGTGACCATCGGCGGCGACGGCTTCGTTTACTATGAAACGATCGGCGGCGGCGGCGGCGGCGGCCCCAGGGGGGCGGGCCTCAGCGGGCTGCACAGCCATATGACGAACACGCGTAACACGCCTGTCGAGGCTATCGAATATGGGCTACCACTACGCGTACTTACCTACGCGCTGCGCGAGGGTAGCGGTGGCGCGGGCGAACACCCCGGCGGTGAAGGGGTCCGGCGCGAGATCGAGTTTTTGGCATCAGCGACCGTCACACTTAACTGCGAGCGACGCGAGCGCCCGCCGTACGGCCTCAACGGGGGAGAACCGGGCGCACTCGGACGAAACACCCTGCTGCGCAACGACACCGAGCAGAATCTCGGGGGGCGCTGGACCGGACGCGTAAATGCCGGGGATGTGCTAATTGTCGAAACGCCGGGGGGCGGGGGCTGGGGGAAATAAACAAAAAGAGTATAATCCAATATGAGGCAATGAAAGGCCTTAACACAACCTTTCTCCGATGTATGGAAAGTTCATGCCGTGGCTTCTGAGACGCACACGCTTCAGCACTTCTACTACGGACAACCCGTCCAAAATGGCAAGCCCTCTGGCGAAATGCGCCTGTTGGCGTCGTCGGAAAACGCGAAAAACGAGCACATCACCGAAGCCGTGCAGCTTGCCCTGGTTCCACCGATGCCCAATGTGAACGATGGCTCCTGGGCAGTGGTTCGTGGGAAGCGCGCGGTTCCATTTGTGATGGTACAGGCGCAGGTGAGTGAAGGCGGCGGGCCGATGCTGCACTTCATCTTCACCCCCACCGAGATGCTGCGCGCACTCGGCGGCAACCTGGGTCAACTCGCCAAACTGTTGCAAGACAAGCTGCCGACCTACGAGAAACCCAGTACGGGCAAGCT
>CAYSVE010000565.1:0-1211 GCA_964434365.1 uncultured Anaerolineaceae bacterium
GACGGTCTCACTGACCAATCCTCTCGTGCCGGAATCTGACTTTTACGTGCAGATCGATGCCGGAGCGGTGGAAGACCTAAGCGGTAACGCGTTCGCAGGCATCACCGATACGATGACATGGGCCTTCACCACAGAAGACACCACCGCGCCGACACTCACGACGCTTAACCCGGCAGATGACAGCACCGATGTTGCCATCGCCACTGACCTTGTGCTGACCTTCTCCGAGAATGTGCAGGCCGGGACGGGCAATCTGCAAGTCTTCGAGGTGGCGGGTGGGCCTGCCGTCTTCACGATCGATCTCTCCACGGTAACATTTATGGACGATACCATCACCGTCACGTTGCCCGCTGCCCTGACAAGCCTCACCGAGTATCGGGTGCAGGTGCCTGCCGGGGCCATCGAGGACTTAGGCGGTAACCCCTTTGCGGGCATCAACGCGCCCACCGCATGGACCTTCACCACTGCCGATGGCGACATGCCGGTAGCGCTCGCTTTTTCGCCGACTGTCGGTGAGACCTTCGTGCCGGTCGATGCGCCGTTGACGGTGACCTTCGATGAGCCGATACAGGCGGGGACGGGCACCATCACCGTCATCGATAACACCGATATGGCGCTTTTCACCGTCGATGTGTCCACGGCCATCATCGCCGATGATATGTTGGCGATTTCGCTACCTGCCGACCTCGGTAGCCTGGCAGACTACTACGTGCAAATCGACGCTGGGGCGGTGGAAGACCTCGCCGGAAACCCCTTCGCAGGGATCAGCGATACCACGACCTGGACCTTCTCGACACTCGATGTCGATGCGCCGATTATCACAACATTGAACCCCACAAATAACGCCACCAACGTCGATGTCACGACGACGTTGAGTGTCACCTTCGACGAAAATGTGCAGGCGGGCACCGGCAACATCGAACTGTACACTTTGGGGAATCCGACGCCTGTCGAGACGTTCGATGTGACGACGGCTGCGACGTTCGTTGACGGTACCGTGACAGTCGACCCTACAGGTGATTTCGTCGGTGAGACGACCTACTATGTACTCATCGACCCCGGCGCGATTTCCAACACGACGGCTCGTGTGACTTTCAATTTCCTCCCGCCGGAACTGGCCAAGGAACAGATTATCCCAACTATCAGTGGTGGTCCGCCAACGGTCCCAACCGTGCAGGGTTCAAGACAGAGCACTGCTCGCCGGTGCGTGG
>CAYSVE010000565.1:1221-4210 GCA_964434365.1 uncultured Anaerolineaceae bacterium
TCGGCGACGACCTGTTCGGTGGCATCGCCGAAGACACAGTGTGGCGCTTTACCACCACCGACGCAACTGCGCCGACGCTCGTCGATTTCACACCTGCCGATGAAAGCACGGCCATCAGCAGCACACCAACACTCACGCTCACCTTCGATGAGCCAGTACAGGCCGGCACGGGCAACCTAATAATCGCCGATGCAGGTGGTACCCCCGCTGCAACAGTCGACCTGAGCATGGCCACTTTCGATGTGGATATGGTGACAGTGTCACTTAGCACGCCGCTTGCCGGGGAAACCACGTACAACGTGCAAATCGACCCTGGCACGATTGCCGACCTCACCGGCAACGCCTTCGCGGGCATCGCCGACGACACGACATGGAACTTCACCACCGCCGATGCTACCGCGCCAACACTGCTCAGCGTTACACCAACCGATGAAAGCACCGATGTGGCTGTCAACACACTGGTGGTACTTACCTTCGACGAAGCCGTGCAGGCTGGGGCAGGTAACCTCACAATTTACGAGGGCGACGGCACACCGTTTGCGACGATTGCCGCCGCTGATGCCGCCATCGCCGATGATATGGTCACTGTCTCGCCGCCTTCGAACCTTGACAGCCTGACGGATTACTATGTGCTGGTCGACCTCGATGCGTTTGCCGATACCTCCGGCAACCCATTCGCTGGCGTCCTCGACCCGACGACGTGGAATTTCACCACGGCTGATGCGAACCCGCCCGTCATCACGACACTGAACCCGGTGAACAACGCGGTCAATGTACCAGTCGATACTGATTTGACGGTCACCTTCGATGAAAACGTGGTGGCGGGTAGCGGCAACATCGACATTTTCGAACTTGGCGGGACGTCGTTTGCAACAATCGCAATCGGTGATGCAACAATTGTCGACGATACCGTGACAGTGACACTGCCCACGAACCTGGACAGCGCGACGACGTACTACGTCAACATCGACAGCGGCGCACTCACCGATGCGGGTGGTAACGCATTCGGGGGCATCAGCGATACTACGACATGGCGCTTCACCTCGCTGGATACCGCCCCGCCGTTTGTAACCGCGCTCAATCCGTCGGATAACAGCATCGCCGTGTCGATCGGTACGCAGCTACGGTTGACGTTCAATGAACCAGTGCAGCCTGGGAGCAGTAACGTCACGATTGTGAATGCGTCTACGGGTACACCTGTCGACGTTATTCCGTCGGCATCCGCCGCGATCAGCGATAACATGGTCACGATTACGCCGTCGTCGGATTTGCCGATCGATACCGCTTTCTACATCACGGTGGATAATGGCGCGTTCGAAGACTTTGCCGGGAACCCGTATGCTGGTTTCTCCAATGTCACACGCTGGAATTTCGAAACGTCGGATGGGCTGGCACCGGCGATTACCGCCCTCAGCCCGGTAAATGGCAGTAGCCAGGTGCCCATCGATGGCGACCTGGCCCTTACCTTCAACGAGCCGGTATTTGCAGGCACGGGCGATGTGCGAGTATTCAGTGCCGCAGGGCTTACCGAGACGATCCCGGCGGGTTCGTTGGGTTTCTCGGGCAACACTGTGACGATCGATCCGACATCGAACCTCGCCAACGACACAAGCTACTATGTGCTCATCGATGATGGGTCTATCGTCGACGTAGATGGGATGGCCTTCCCTGGTATCGTGCTATCGTCGACATGGGGCTTCCGCACGACGCGACCAGCGATCGGCATCGCGAAATCTGCCGAAACGAGCGTCGACATGTCTGCATTCGATGTGACGTTTACCGTTCGGGTGGAAAACCTCGGTGATGTGCCGCTCTCAAACGTGCAAATCACCGATAACCTGGGCGTGTTCTATGTGGGCAGTACGCTGCAATCGAGCGACATTAGCTTCGGCAGCGGGTCGTTGACGGCAAACAATAACTACGATGGCCTCAACGATACGAATCTGCTTGCGGGTATCGATACGCTTGCGGTCGGCGAGACGAAGACGATACGCTTCTCGCTGAGTGGCGTGCAACCCACCAGCATAAACAGCTTCCAGAACCGCGCAACCGTCCGCGCGACGGATGGCATAAGCACCGTGACGGACCTCAGCGACGACGGCACCAACCCCGACCCGAACGGCAATAACCGGGCCAACGAGGCGACCGAAAACGACCTCACCGTTATCGAGCTTGAGAGCCTGACGCTCGACGCCGACCTCATCGTGGACCTGCGCGCGGCGGATGACACCAACAACGACGGCTTTGCCTCACCGGGAGAGGTGTTGCGCTACACGGCGACGGTGACCAACACCAGTTCCATCTTAACCGCACCGAGCGTGCGCTATGTCGATACACTCGACAGCAATGTTACGCTCGTGAGCGTGAACGGGGCAACCAACAACGGGACGGGCACAGTCGATGTGAACCTGGGCGATATCGCACCCGGTGGTAGCGCATCGTTCACGTATCGGGTGCGGCTGCTGGATGTGTTGACGCCAGCCAGCACCGATGAAATCCGCAGCCGAGGCACAGTGAGCACCGCGCAGGTGAGTAATCTCACCCGTACCGATGATCCGCGTACGCCAGCAACCGATGCGACAACCATCGCCGCGCGGAATACTGTGCCAGAACTCGATGTGACGAAAAGCACGGCGTTGCGCGACGACGCAGACGATAGCGGTAGCGTCACGCCGGGCGACAGCCTGCGCTACACGGTAACCGTTACCAACATCGGCGGCACCGAGGCAACAAATCTTGAAATCGTCGATGCCGTAACCGACGCAAACCTCTCGCTGACGGATGCAACTGTCCGCGTGTCGCGCACAAGTGTGCCTACACCGACGATCGATATAAGCGGCGATACGGTGACGGTCGGTGTCACGCAGTTGCCCGCCGGGACGAGTGTCTCGGTCATCATCGATGCGGCTGAGACGGACGATAACCCCGGCGCGCGCTCCGTGCGCAATCAGGCGACGGTCAGCGCCGATAGCATCGAGCACCTAAACTC
>CAYSVE010000566.1:0-4207 GCA_964434365.1 uncultured Anaerolineaceae bacterium
GAAAAATCTACGTTGTGCAGATTGGGCAAACCCCGCTAACCTGCAAATTCAGGTTGGTGATACGGTGTCCACCGTTGCTAAGAATATGGCGCGTCTTCTTACGCCAAGTCTCGTCGACTGGCAGCCAATTGGTACACCGACACTGCTCACACACAAATAGCACGGAGTCCGACCCTGGCACGGCTACATAGGCGTTGCACTGGTCTAGGTAGTGAACGCGCCGCACCAACCCCAGTGCCTCAAACTTCTGTATTGCCCGGTAGACACTCGCCCGTCCCGTCTTCGGGCGGCGTGCTTGAGCTTCAGACACAAGCTCCTGGGCAGAGTAGGGATGGTCAGCAGTGAGCAACACCTCACCCACCGATACAATGATGTCTGTGATGGCGTATCCGTGATGGTGTAACCGCTCAATCCAATGATCCGGTACTTGGGAGTTCATCGCGTCGCTTTCTTGTTCCATGGCAGGCACCGCCCTGTGACTGCGCCCCTGTGGAGGAGGGTATCGAGATCAGGATGCGATGGTGTGGTTTGTAACACCTCAGCCATGGCGTGATGCCATTTGCCATACGTCGCCCCCTGCACTCGATTGACGCTGCTTGACTAAATAACGATACTGAGTATCATCTTTCGTGCATGCCGGTAATTGATACCAAATCTCATTCGTAAATGCAACCGGGAGGTGGAGAACTGAAAGGGACAATTCGCCTTACCACGAGTCTTCAGCGTACGGCAGTACCTTTGTTAGACCAGCAAATGTGGTGCTGGGGCTATGATGTGCGCCGGACGCAGGGCAATCTACTGGTGGCTTATGGTGCCGAGAAACGGCCGGCGCCCGACAAACGTTATCACAGTGCCTATAGGTTTGTAGCAGACAACTGTGTAGTGCTAAATCTGTGGAGTTGGGGCATCTGGTTAAGTCATCCACAGTGGGGTAGCCTGTTCGTCAGTCGTTCTCGTTTTCGTGTGATCTACAGTTCCGAGATAATCCAGATACCGGACGCCTGGCGAGCGCGTGATCTGCCACCAATGACGGGTGCCCATGATGAAACAGAAGCGGATAATGCTGCTAACCTACTGGCAACCGCCCAGAACTGGATTGGCGGTTATGAATATTGGTTGTGCAGTCAAGTAGAACCGGACTACCGAGAGCAAATCCTTGAGAAGTGGCCAAAGCGCAAACAGTACAAAGGGGGGATCCCCGCAGCGGAGATGTCCACTAGCTGGTTTGAACTCGCACAGCAGATCGTACAACACAAGATTCCGTTGAGGGAAAATAGTAGCTGAGAAATCATCGCTCCTGTAGAGAAGCGAAGCAGTAGCCGCTCACGTGGGGTGCCCGGCATGATGTAGCGACGGCGTGACAGAATACGCTCTCGTTTGATCTCCTTACCCAATTGACCTCTTGACTCAAAAATGATACTGAGTATCATTTAGCAGCGCAGACCCTAATTACAGTTGGTGGAATCGAGCCACTGGTGAACAGTAATCCGATGGCGAAGTTCCCAGCGTTACTATGCTAAGTTAGTAGCCGTTATAGCTGCATAGTTATTAGTCAACAATGACGCCAATGAATGGAGCAAATTGCATATGAAAATCGCTTACGTTTTTGCAACACCCAATGCGTCCGCTTATAAGCTAGCGCAGATGATCCTTCCTCAGCTTGAAGCTGATACACATGGGGTCGAAGTCGTTGGAATGTTTTTCTTTGATGATAACAACTTCGTGTTACGTCAGGGTGACCTGTAAGTTACTCCTATGAGTAGTATTTTGTACGGGACACACGACCCGAAGACTATATTGCGGGCGTGATAAACGAGATTGCTCAATCCATATATCAACGCCTGATCGTAAGCGGATTAGTGGAGTTTTTTGTCCCCGAACGGGGGACATAGTGATGTGGCGGTGTGGAGGAGTCGCGCTGCCTAGAGTAATGATGGGTCTGTCATACGGTCTGACACCAGTCATTGCTACGTCTATGCGTTGTCTAGAGGGACTTCGTACTCGCGCATTGCGTCCAGGTTGATGTTGAAGCCCAGGCCCGGACGATCGGACACGTGCAGGTTGCCCTCACGGATATCGAGCGGTTCATCGATCAGGATATTGTAGCCGGACAGGTTGTGGCGGTGGATCTCGAGCTTGTAGAGGTTCGGCGTCGTCATCATGACGTGTGCGCCCGCCATCACATTGACGGGTCCGCTGGCGTCGTGGGGTGAGATCGGCACATAGTATGCTTCCGCCATAGTCGCGATCTTCTTCAACTCGGAGATACAGCCCGTCCACGTGACATCGGGCATGATATAGACCGCAAGCCCCCGTTCAAGGATGGGCACGAACTCCCAACGGGTGTGCAGGCGCTCACCGACACAGATCGGTGTGCTGACCCGTTCGCGCACCTGCTTGAGGGCCGCCACGCTCTCGACCGGAACCGGTTCCTCAAACCAGTGGATGTTGTAAGCTGCCATCTTATTTGCCAGCCGAATCGCTGTCGGCACGTTGTACATGCCATGAGCGTCGATCATGATTTCCATCTGATTTCCAGCTTCCTCGCGGGCGGCCGCGAGAGTTGCGATGGCAGTTTCCTCAGCCTCTGGCGGGATTTCGCCGTCCATGTACTCGTGGTGATCGACGGGAAGATGCGGCATCATGGGATCAATCTTGAACGCCTTGAACCCTGACTCGACGATCTCACGAACGGACGGGCGAATGGTGTCCGGAGAACTGTGGTTGTAAGGGTGGCAGTACAAGGGCACGCTGTCGCGGACTGGCCCGCCAAGCAGTTGATAGATCGGCAGACCGAGCGCCTTGCCACGAATGTCCCAGAGCGCAATGTCGATCGCGCTGACCGTGGCACTGGTCGCGCCGCGTGTGCCGACGTAGGTCATCTCACGGAAGGCGCGATTCCAGATGTTCTCAATGCTCGCGGGGTTGTCACCGATAATGAGTTTGCCAATCTCGTTGATAAAGGCGGCAACAGCACGGTTGGCGACCTTCCCAGGATACGTGGTGAGTTCCCCCCAGCCGGAGATACCGACGTCGGTCTCTACCTGAACGAACAGGAATTCGCGCTCAATGGGTTGACGGACTTCGGGTTTGCCGGGGTTCAAGTCCCAGGGAGTTTTGACCAACCACGAGCGGACGTTTGTGATCTTCATGACGGCTCCAATCTTAGTTATGCGGGATGCGATTCCGCCGTCAGATCCTGGAAACTGGTAGAAGATCCGAGACGAATTGCGAGGTTAACGCGCATTGGTTGGAGCCGTGTCCCCCAAAAGTCGGACACAGCCCACTTTTTTCAACGTTAGACTCTCAAGTGTGGGGCGCTCCACAGTGCAATCCGTCAAGCTTTTTCGCTGTGAGGGCAACGTAACTGCGTTCCCTCTCAATCGGTGCCTATTCTGTCAGCAGATTATCTGGAGACTACCAGACCAATGAAAGCACACTTCCACAAGTTGACGATCGCCGTGGCGGCGGTCGTTGCCGCATTACTACTTAGTGTCTCTGCAACCAATGCGCAGCTCGACGAAGTCGCCCGTGAGGATACCCTCGTGCTGGGTTGGTGGGGTGCGGCAACCTTCGATGAGTGGGACATCTGGAGCCCGTTCGTCCTGGGTGCCTCCTACCAAAAGGGCATGAACCTAGCCTATGAAGGTATGGCGTACTGGAACCCATTCCGTGATGAGATCATCATGTGGCAGGCCGAGAGCTTCGATTACAACGAAGATTTCACCGAACTGACGATCCGCCTGCGCCCAGAAGTTCGCTGGAGCGATGGTGAGCCGTTTACCGCTGAGGACGTCGTCTACACCGTCAACACCCTGCGTGACCTGGGTGCCGAGGTTCGCCACGGTGGCGAAGTGGCGGCGTTGACGGAAGAAGCCGTTGTTGTCGATGACCACACTGTGCTCATCCGCATGACGCAACCGGCTCCTCGCTACCACGACCGCTTCTTCATCTGGAAGTGGGACTCCGGGGCCTTCCCGATCATGCCGCAGCACATCTTCGAGGGCCAGGATTGGTCCACGGTCACCCACTTCGATCCCGAACAGGCGTATCCGGTTTCCACCGGAGCGCTGGAAGTCGTCGCTGTCGATGGCTTGGTCACTGCCTCCTCTGTGCCTCGAATTGCTCGCCGCCACGCCCCGGATGAGGGTATAGGCGCCACTCACCCGGTCCCATCGATCACCCTAAAAGCGCCCCGACGGATCCT
>CAYSVE010000567.1:0-4205 GCA_964434365.1 uncultured Anaerolineaceae bacterium
CCATTGCTACTGCTGTTCGCTGGGGCAGGGCTTAGCCTCTTGCCGATGTGGGGGCAGGCTGGCTTCGGGGTGCTTCTGGGGGCGAATGTGGTCTTGTACACATGGGGGGCCGTCACAGACCCAGCCTCTCAGCCTCTACCGACCGTTATCCGCGAGCAGTATGTGGTGCAGCATAGCGCCGGGTACGGCCTCCGCGAGGCGGTGTGGGCACTCCCTAGCCTCGTAGAACATGATGTGCCCGTCGTCGCGAGTATGTTCCCGAACAGCTGCGAGCGTGCGAATTTCTACGGGCGCGAGATGACCATGCAGTGTACCGATACCCCCGGCACCAATGTGATCGACGCGTTGCTCGAAGAAGGGCCGATTTACATTGTCGTGGATAGTGAAATCGACCGGAGTGTAGACCCGACACAGTACAATGCCGTGCAGGTGGGCGCGTTTCCGCGCCCGGGAGATACCGACCCGACGGTGACGATATGGCGGGTGGAGCCAAGAAACTAGCTGTGGGGCATGTGTGCGCCGTTCTGCGAGACGGGTTCTAACATCGACTGGCGTTGTGCAGGCTTTTCGCTCCAATGAATCGCCATCGTACCGAAGACGAATGTGCGATAGCTGATATTCGTTAGCCCCGCATCGTGCATCAACATCGCGAGTTCCTGCGGCGTCTTAAACGCCTGTGTCGACTCCGGGAGGTACTCGTAGGCATCACGGTGACCACTGATGATCTGCCCAAGCATCGGGATGACGTAGCGCAGGTGAATTTCGATAAATGGCTTGAGCAACCCCGGCGGCGGCGGTGCGCTATCGAGCACGACGAAGCGCCCGCCCGGTTTGAGCACGCGAGAAATCTCGCTGAGTGTTCGCGGAATATCGGGCACGTTACGCAACAGGTAGCCCGCTGTCACCGCATCGAACACGTTATCCTCGAACGGTAAGTTCATCGCGTCGGCCCCGGCCCAATCGACCTCGCGGCCAAGGGGACGACGCTGCCCGACGTGCATCATCGGCAGCGAAAAATCGGCGCCAACGGCGTGCACACCCGGCACCGACCGCAACGCTTCGAAGGCGATGTCGCCGGTACCACTGGCGATGTCTAGCATACGCTGGCCGGGTTGCAAATTCGCTTGCCGCACCACAAATCGACGCCATGCGCGGTCTTGCCCAGCGGAGATGAGAAGGTTCATCAGGTCGTATGTACGGGCGATGCGCCCGAACATATCCTGTACGTAGTCGTATTTTTCCTGGCCTTGCAGCATATTGCTCTGTCCTAAATCCCAATAAGCGCCACCAGTGTACAGGCAGCCGATGAATATGAGCTTAAACGCGGGTGGTTTCGATGAGCACCCAGTCATCGCGTTGGCGGCGCGCGGTCGGCTTCAAGCCGATTGCCCTCAGTGCCGCTTCGACTTCATCAGCCTGTGGCTGGATGATGCCGCTAAACACGGCGATTCCGCCGGGTTTTACAACGCGTTCCAGGCCATCGCCGGTCATCCCCAGGATGATGCGCGCAAGGATGTTCACCACCACGAAGTCGTAGGCGGTGCCGCTGCCGAGTGCATCGGCGAGGCTACCCGTCGCGATGGTCACGGCTTCATTAGCGCCGTTTTGAGCGAAGTTTCCTGCGGCAGCTTCCGTTGCGACCGGGTCGTTATCGATGGCGTAGACGTGAGCCGCGCCAAGTTTCGCTGCCGCAATCGCCAATATGCCAGACCCGGTGCCCAGGTCGAGCACGGTCATACCGGGGGACAGTCGATCTTCCAGCGCTTGTAGGCATAGTTGGGTGGTTGCGTGCGTCCCTGTGCCGAAGGCCATACCGGGGTCCAGCGCAATTTCGATGTCGCCCGGTTGCAGGTTCGCCTCGATCCACAGTGGGCGTACGAGAATGCGCTTGCCGATGCGGAGCGGCTTGTAGTGGGCTTTCCAGGCTTCGGCCCAATCGGTTTCGGCGACGGATGAGTACGCCGGAGTCGGTAGCGCCATCGCGGCGAGGTCATCTTCGAGTTTTAACTAGACCGACTCGGTATGTTCGTCTAGGGGTAAGTAACCGCGTACCGTCTGCTTTACGGGGGGTAATGCGTAGCCATCGTCCCACGCTTCCGGCGGGATGTCCTCTTGCTCTAACGCGACGCCGCCGTAGCTATACACCGAAAACACCTCGGCGACGGCATCGGCCACCGATGTGTCTACACTCAAGCTCACTTCGAGCCAGTTCACTGTACCTCACCACCGAAGAACTCCATCACGCGGTCGAAGAAACCGCGTCCGTTCTTCTGGGGTTGTACTTCGCTGCCCATCGTGGTCGCGAGTTCTTCGAACAACTCACGCTGTTTGTCGGTCAGTTTGCTGGGAATATCCACCGAGATATAGACCAGTTGGTCGCCACGGCCCGCGCTGGAGCCATCTCGGCGAAGGCGGGGGGCACCCTTGCCCCGCAAACGGAACACCTTGCCGGTTTGCGTCCCTGCGGGGACGGACAGTTCGACTTCTCCGTCGACGGTGGGGATCACGATTTTATCGCCGAGTGCGGCCTGCGCGACATTCACCGAAATATCGAGGATGATGTCGTTGTCGCGGCGCTTGAAGTATTCGTGGTCCGTCACATGCACGATGACGTACAGGTTACCCGGTGTGGCCCCTGGTTGTTCGCCAACATCGCCAGCGCGCGGCACCTGGATTTGCAGGCCCTCACGCACACCTGCCGGGATGTGCACCGAACGCTTCACACGCTTGCGAAGGCGCCCGCTGCCGGTGCATGTGGGGCAGGGTGTTTCGACGATTTCGCCACGGCCACCACAGCGCGGGCAGGGCGTCACGCGCACCATCGAGCCGAGGAAAGTCTGTTGTACCGAGCGCACCTCGCCAGAGCCGTTACAGGTTGGGCAAGTGGTCGGCGAAGACCCCGGTGCGGCCCCGTTACCCTCGCACGTATCACAGAACTCCAGCCGGTCGAACTCGATTTCGCGATCGACGCCAAACACAGCCTCTTCGAAGGTGATCGTCACCTCAAGTTGGCGATCGGCCCCGGCACGTGGCCCACGTCGACCTGCTGTACGCGCGCTCCCCGAGAAGTTATTGAAAAACTCCTCGAAAATGTCATCGAACCCGCCGAAGCCAGTGGCCCCGGCACCACCCGGGAAGCCGTTGCCGCTCACCCCAGCGTGGCCGAAGCGGTCATAGCGGGCGCGTTTGTCGTCGTCCCCCAGCACCTCGTAGGCTTCATTTATTTCTTTGAAGCGCTGTTCGGCATCCGCGTGCTCGCTTACATCCGGGTGATACTCGCGCGCGAGCTTACGAAAGGCGCTCTTGATTTCGCTTTTGCCCGCATCGCGGGGGACGCCCAGTACTTCGTAGTAGTCTCTTGCCATTGGGCTGCCTCAAATTACTATGTACCTGGGACGTGAAAGGGGCACTCACCCATCGGTGCGCACCCCTTCGAAAGTGATAAGATTGCTTACGCTTCTTCGGTGAATTCCGCGTCGATCACGTCTTCGTCGTCAGACGAACCGTTCTTTGGGTCGGTTGCCGGGTCATCACCGGTGGGTGCGCCACCCGCTGCCGGGTCTTGATACATATTTGCCCCCAGGCCGCTGACGTGGGTGTTCAACGCTTCGGTTGCGCTTTGGATAGCTTCGGTTTCGTCGGCCTCAAGTGCGCTACGCACCCCAGCGATAAGTTCGGTGGTGCGCTGTTTGTCGCTATCTGGTAGGCGCTCATCGAAGTCCTTGAGCAACTTCTCTGCGCGGAAGATTGCGATGTCGGCGTCGTTGCGAACGGTGGCGGCTTCCTTCTTCTTGTTGTCCTCGTCGGCGAACTTCTTCGCCTCCTCCACCATGCGTTCCACCTCATCATCACTCAGGCCGCTGCTCGCGGTGATGGTGATCTTCTGTTCGCGGCCCGTGGCCTTGTCCTGTGCGCTCACGTTGAGGATACCGTTGGCATCGATGTCGAACGTCACCTCGACCTGTGGCACACCACGCGGGGCCGGGGGGATACCATCGAGGATGAACTTACCGAGCGATTTGTTATCGCCCACCATCTTGCGCTCGCCCTGTACCACGTGAATTTCCACCGACGTTTGGTTGTCGGCGGCAGTGGAGTACACCTGGCTCTTGCGCGTCGGGATGGTCGTGTTGCGCTCGATGATAAAGTTGGTGATGCCACCGAGCGTTTCCACGCCAAGGCTAAGCGGCGTGACGTCCAGCAGC
>CAYSVE010000568.1:0-4199 GCA_964434365.1 uncultured Anaerolineaceae bacterium
TGGCGGCACGCCTTCACGATGATATTTTAATGCGTTGCTCAGCAAATTCTGGAATAGCTGGCGCATCTGGAATGGCTCTGCACGGATGGTAGGCAGGTCATCGGGCTGGACGACGGCCTGGGTGGCTTCGATGCGCACTTCGAGGTCGTTAAGCACCCCTGCGAGCACGGCGTTCAGGTCTACTTCGGCGAAGGGCTGTGCCTTGGTCGTCACCCGGCTGAAGGTCAGCAAATCGTGGATGAGCGCCTGCATACGGGCGGCGGCGCTTTCCATCCGCACGAGGTAATCGAGCGCGGTTTCGTCGAGCACATCCTCGCCGCGTTTTCGCACGCGCCCCCCAAACGCCTGAATTTTTCGCAGCGGCTCTTGCAGGTCGTGCGAGGCCACATACGCGAACTGCTCTAGCTCGTCGTTGCGCTCCGCGAGCGCGGCCTCTGCGGCTAACCGCTCCTGGAGTTCGCTGGCCATGGCGGTGTACAGGTGGGCGTTTTCCATCGCGACGGACGCCAGGCGCGCAAACGTGTTCAACACATCGATGGCGTTCGCATCGAAGGGTGGGTCGCCGGGGGGCACGGCAATCGCGATGACCCCCACGACGATGCCGCTACCGTGGCCTGTCGTCAAGGGCGCAGCGGCGATGGCCCCCAACGGCGGCATTTCGTCGTAGTAGGGCACGCGGCCCTCCCACGCGCCGTAGTTGGTCACGATCTGCGTTTCGCCGGATTGATACACGCGCCCGGCAACCCCTTCGCCCAGCGGAATCACGTCGCGGGCGTAATGCTTCATCATCCCTGTGGCCAAGCGCGAGGTGAGGTGCGTTTCGGCTTCGTTTACTAGGTCGATGACGACGTGGGGGGTGCCAACCAGAGACCCCGCCCGATGGGCAATTTCCGCCAGCAAATCGTCGATCTCCAGACGTTGCATGATCTGCAACATGATGTCGTACATCGCCGTGAGTTGGCCCGCCCGCTGGTGCAGTTGGCTTTCGGTGCGCAGGCGGTCGCCGATGTCGCGCGCGACGCACACCAGGCCGCGCCCATCGGGCAGTGGGGTCGCGCTAAAGGTGATGGGAATCACGCTGCCATCGTGGCCGTGGTAGCTCGTCATCGTGGAAAACGGTGCGCCGGTTTGCAGGGCGCTGCGGCAGCGGTCGAGGGTTTGCGGGTCGGCACGCAGTAAGTCGTGCAGCGGGCGGCCCTCCAACACACGGTAGCCGAGGTGTTGGAGGGCGGCGCGGTTCGTGCGGATGATGAACAGGTTCGGCCCGACGACCAGCAGCATATCCTGGATGGATTGCAGGATGCTCTCGAAGTAGTCGCGCGAGACGGTCGTTTCGCGCAGGCCAGTGAGCGTTTTGCGCAGGGTTCGCGTCGCTACGCTCAACAGGGCACCCGTCGCCGTGATGGCCGTCACATACGAAATCCAGTTCGAGACGTCGGTGTTGGGTTCCACCGGCGCGGGCGCGATATCGAGGATGGTGAGCAGGTAAAAAATGGACACCACGCCCACTGTTGCCACGTTGAGCAAAAGGCTAGCCTGCGGCGACAGCACCAGCGTGCCGATGACGACAATCGGCGCATACAGCGCAGGCGTCGCGCCATCTGGCCCGGTTATGAACACGGTGAGTAGCGTGATGCCCACCCACAACGACCCGACCACCAGCCACGCGGCGGTGTGAATGTAGCCCCGCCGCAGCACCCACAGCCCGGCGAACTCGAAGGCGATAATCAACACGTTGATGCCCAACCCTCGAATCGAACTCGGCGCGCTGATGGCCGCCGCCGCACTGCCCACCAACGACAGCACGATCGTGAGCCACAACACGGTATTCAACAACAACGCGATTTGCTGTCTCTCGGCATCTTCCATTGGCATTAGTTCGCATATTAAACGTCGACACATTTAGTGTAACGCAATCCCATCTCGATCACATTACGGAGGGCATCCTCGATGCCATATTGGCCGCGTGCGCCGCCGCGCGCACGGTTCCCCCCCTCCCCCTTGCACGAACCACCCCTCAGGAACAAGCAACGATTACACATGTAAACACCAGAAGGAGATTCACAGGCTATGTTCAACTGGTTCAACAACCTATTCGGTCAGCGCGAGGGCTTCCGCCCTGCGCCCCACATCGCCGCCGTAACGCGGCACAACATCACCACCTACCCGGACCTCCGCCGGGCCGAAACGCAAACACGGACCTACGCAGCGTCGCCGTGGGTGTACGTGGCTGTCAGCCGCATCGCCGAGGCCGCCGCACTCGTGCCGCTTAGCGTGCAATTGCTCGACGGCGAGCAGCGCGTCGGCGTGATCCGCCATCCGCTGGAGGACTTGCTCGCGAAGCCCAATGCCTTCATGAGCGGCTTCGATTTGATGGAGCAGACCGTCGGTATGCTGGAACTCACCGGCAACGCATACTGGTTCCTCGGCGGCGATGGCCGGGGCGTGCCCACCGAAATTTGGCCCCTACGGCCCGACCGCGTGCGCGTGGTGCCGCACGAGCGCAAGCACGTCGCCGGGTATTTGTACGAGGTCGATGGCGCGACCGTCCCCCTCGATGCGGTGGAAGTGGTGCACTTCAAGCGTTGGCACCCCTTCAACGACTACTATGGCCTCAGCGCGCTGCAAGCCGCCGAACTCGCCGTAAGCGGCGCCCGCGCCATGGCCGAGTGGAACCGCAACACCTTCGGCAATGATAACGGCGTCCCGGCGGGCATCGTCACCATCAACGATGAGGTGAACGACGCCGACTTCGACCGCATCAAGCGCGAGTGGCGCGCGAGTTACGGCGGGCCACGTCGCCGCACGGCGTTTCTGCGCGGTAGCGCCGTCAGTTGGCAGAACATCGGCCTCAGCCACACCGACCTCGACTTCCTCAAAGGCCGCGAAGCCCACCGCGACGAAATCCTGAACATCTTCGGGCTTCCCGTGGGTTTGGTAAGCGACAACGCCACCGAGGCCAACGCCAAAGTCGCGGAGCGCTCGTTCATCGAGCGGACGCTGTGGCCGAAGCTGGTGCGCATCGCGGGGAAGATCAGCGGCGAGTTGCTGCCCTTCTGGCCCGGCGACGCCGTCGCAACGTTCGAGGACATCCGTCCGACGGATGTGGGCGCGCGCCTGGACGAAATCCGCACGGCGGAGTCGGTGCTCAGCATCAACGAGGTGCGGGCGCGCTACTATCAACTGCCGCCCGTGCCCTGGGGCGATTTGCCGCCCGGCCAGCCGATTGCATCGGCGCCGACCCCGAGCACGGACGAAGCGGCAGTCGAGGAACTGAAGCGCTGGGAGAAGTTCACGCTCAAGCGGTTGGGGCAGCCCAGCGGGCGCGCCTTCGAGGTGCGCGCGGTGCCCGATGCCGTCGCCTTCGAGGTGAGTGCGCGCCTCGTCGGCCTCGATGAAGCCGACGCGGTGAAAGCCGTCTTCCGCGAGGCGCGGGCGCAGTTGAGCGCCGCGTAGGGTAACCTCACCCGGCGTTGTGGGTGGACGGAAGAGCGATTCTTTTCGGACGGCTGATGCCTGAGTAGGGGCGCAGGCGAGACGCAGTGAGCCTCGCCCGCCCCTTGGCAACACGTTACACCGGTTCCGGTGCGACCACCGCGACCGACTGGTTTTTCTGGCTTTCCAGCGCCGCCGTGAGGATGCGATGCTGCATCCCGGCCTCGGCGGGCGTGGCGCAGTACAAGGGCTGCTTCATGCCGTCGCGCCCGTGTGTGAGTTCATCGCAGAAGGCCGCCCACATCTGCAACAGGCAGTCGCCGAACCCGAATTCGAAGATGCCGCCGGTGATCGTCTTGTAGGCGGTATCGTAGCCCAGGCTGTCCTCCTGCCACATCTGTGGACCCCCGGGCGTGTCGTAGTGCATGGTGTAGAGCGTTTTCGGCTGGCGCGTGCTGAACTTCACGCTCTGCTTCGTGCCGATCACGTTGATGTACCATGAATTCGTCTCGCTGGGGGCGATGCGGTACGTCTTGATCGTCATCGGGAAGTCGCCGTGGTCGGGGCTTTTCACCTCGCAGGCCAGCGTGGCGTTGTCCCACGTTTCACACGGCACCTTAACGCCGTTCGCGTCGAACCGCTCGGTGACGAGGGCCGTCAGCAGCGCACGGACGTTGTGGGGCATCCAGCCGTAGCGCAGCGGAATATGCAGCGTGTGCATGCCGAGGTCGCCCATCGCGCCGTACTCGCCGTTGATGTCGATC
>CAYSVE010000569.1:0-4193 GCA_964434365.1 uncultured Anaerolineaceae bacterium
TTCCAGCGGGTGAAACTGAGCGCCAGCGACCCGAAGATGGGCGCGATCACAAACCCGCTGATGCAAAACGACACCATCAGCACCCAAAAGGCCGGGTTCGCGCGCAACATGACCAGATAAACCGGCGCGAGACACAAGCTCGTGACGAAAACCGCCCGCCGCGACAGGCGTTCCGCAACTGTGCTGTACACAAGGCTCCCAACGACCGCACCCAACCCCAAAGCACCCACCAGCCAACCCATATACGCCGCCCCGCTGTCGCTGCCGTAGGTGTTATTCATTTGCACGGGCAACATTACATTGAACACCGCCCCGTCCACCATATTCATCAACATAATCGTGATGATGACTGTCACCATCAGCGCATCGCTGCCGATGAACCGCACCCCCTCCACGAAGTCGTCCACCAGCGAGGGCGGCGCGTCGCCGGGTGTGGAGTCTTTTTCCACGGCAATCAACTTCGACGGAATCATGATCCAGATGGCAATCGCCGAAAAGAAAAACGACGCGGCATCCAGCCACAACACGTTGATCGCACCGAAGCTCGCGATCAAAATACCAGCCAGCGGCGCGCCTAGCATCAGCGTTGCCCGTTGGATCATCCCGTCAATGGTATTGGCGACATCCAGGGTTAACCCAGCCACGGTTGCCAGTTCCGGCACCATCGATATGCGCGCGCTACCGCCGGGGGCATCTAACAGCGCGCCCATGAACACCAGAAACAACAACGCCGCGAAGGGCAGTCCGACGGTCATGTACAGCAGCGGTATCAACGCGAGGAAGAACCCACTCGCCAGGTCGGCGATGATGCTCGCGGGCTTATAGCCGACCCGATCCACTATCGTGCCGCCGAATGCCATCCCGATCACCGTCGGAATAATGCTAAAGAACGCCGTGATACCCGTTTGGGCGGCGCTACCCGTCGTTTGCAGCACAAACCACGGTATCGCCAGGCTCGCAAGAATGTTCCCCACATGCGACAGAAAATACGTCAGCCACAGCGTAACCAGCGGCAGCCGGTTCACCTTCAAGGTGGCACCTCCGTTCTTAATCGGAAAATCAGGTGGCTATTGCGCGGGTAGAACAAATGAACTACACTTGGGCCGTAGCTTACAGCCCACAGGTAAAGCCGATGACGACAGACTACAAACCATCAACCTATAACAGTGTTTCGCCATACCTCATCGTCGATGGCGCCAGCCGTACGATCGACTTTCTCAAGCAAGTTTTCGACGCAGAAGAAATTCGCCGTTTCCTACGTGATGATAGCACGATCATACACGCCGAAGTCCGCATCGACGACACCGTTGTGATGCTCGCCGATAGCCCTGATGGGCGGTCGACCATTCCGGCACATGTGCATGTTTACGTCAGCGATGTACACGCGACATATCAACGCGCACTGACCGCCGGTGCGACATCGGTGCAGGTGCCGCAGCAAAAAGACGACCCCGACAAACGCGGTGGTGTGAAAGACGCAGGTGGTACCACATGGTGGATTTCCACCCAGATGGGGTAGGGCACGCCGCTATGTCTGGTTGAGCGCGATATACACGAACCCCACCACCGAAACTGCGATCATCACCAGCACCGCCACGAAGCCGAGCGTATAACTCCCCGTACAATCGCGCAGCAGGCCTACAAACCACGGCCCGAAGGCTGCCCCCGCCCCAAACATCCCGCCGACGAGGCCGTTCACTAACCCCAGCCCGTTCTTCTGGAAGATGTCGCTCGCCAGCGCGGTTGTCTGGCTGCTGCGTGTGCCCTCACCGAGCGCGTACAACAGCGCATAGATTAACAACAGCGGGGCCACCCGCACCTGCCCAATGATGAACAGCATCCCCACCGCACCGCTTAAGCCCAGCGCGCCACCCGTGAACGCCAGCGTGCGCCCGTATCGATCGCTCACCCAGCCCCAACCGATAAACGTCACGAAGGTCAACAACCCGGCGAGGCCCACATAACTCGCGGCGGTCGTCCGCTGGAAGCCGTTTTGCTCCAAATACGCCAGTTGATGCACCGTCAACGAGCGCAGCGGACCCAGCGCCGTCAGGCTCACCAACATCATCACCCAAAACAACGGATTCCGCACCAGCGCCTTCCACGGAGCCTGTTTTTTTCCCGATAGGGCAGTCGGCTTGGGCGCGGGGTGCTTGGGTGGGTTCTTCAGCCCGAAGAACAACAGCGGCGCGAGGATCAGCAAACTCACGAGGCTGTGCACCAGAAACGTGTTCCGCCAGCCGAAGTGGCCCATCACCCACGACGACAGTGGGATGAACACCATCGAGCCGAAGCCCGTGCCCGCAAACGCAAACCCGATCGCGCGTCCGCGTTGGGCGGGCGGCACAAATGCCGCGATATTCCCCGCAATCGGCCCCAAGCCGACGACCGCCAGCCCCATCCCGCCGATGACCCCGTACGTCAGCCGCAGTTGGCCAAGGCCAGCCACACGGCTGCTCAGCAGCAGCCCGACGCCTAAAATTACCGCGCCGCTGGTAAACACGATTTTCGGCCCGTGACGATCGAGCAGGGCACCCGCTGGTGCCGAGCACAGCGCAAACGTGAGCATCGCCACGCTGAATACACTCGCCGCATCCTGGCTGCTCCAGCCTTCGACGTTTACAAACTGCGACTGAAACACCTGGTAGCTCAGCCGAATGCCGAAAATCATGAACTCCGCGACAGCGCTCACGAGCACCACCTGCCACATCACCGCGGGCGATACTTCATCGTAGGGGGTGTGTGCGGTCATCAGTGGCCGCCGAAGTCGAGCGGCTGCATCGGGGTTATGGTGAAGTTCGGGCTGGCGACCACGGCTCGCTCCTTCCAAAACTCATGATACATTACAACAGCAGCGCCGGGTCCATGCTAATGTACCGATCGAACTTCCCGAACGGCTCATCGCTCAAAAACTGCATCGTGAAGGGGTCCATGCGGAAGCCCACCCTCAGCAGATACCCCACCGCCGCCGCGTTTTCCATCGGCACCACTAACCGAAACTCGGCCCCGCCGCGCTCTGCGGCCTCGCCTTCTGCGTGGGCCAACATCGCCGCGATGTGCGCAGGGTCGAGCGCCGCAAACGGCCCCTGCGCCTCGCCGACATAGCCATACCCCACCGTCTGCCCATCCACGGCATACCGAAAACACGTCCGGTTCGTCAGCAGCCACCGGTGATAATCGTCCCGTCGGTAGCCCAACACCGCCTCATCGATCTCCCGCAGCCACGCGACGGTTTCATCGCTTTCGGTCAGGGCGTCGGCAGCGAGGTTGGCCGGTGGGGTGGTCGGCTGCGGCACACGGAAAAACTCGTAAATCGAAAACCGCATGTGCAGCCCGGCCTTCAGGTAGCGCGCCATCGCACGCACATCCGTCGTCGCGATGATGCACCGATTCACGCCGGGTTCGGCGGGCAGCGCCCGCGACAGCAGTTCGCGCCCTACCCCTGCCGACTGCGCCGTCGGCGACACGAAAAACTCCGTCAGTTCCAGCACATGCTCATCACGGATCGAGCGCGCCATCCCGACGATTTCCTCATGGCCGTTACCATCGCTGCGCAGGGCAATCCAATCCTCGGCAGCATGCTGATGCAGAAACGCCAGCAAGTTACGCCGCTTCGCCCACTCCATATCGAGGTCCGCCTCGTCCGCAAAATAATCGGCACCGTCATGCCCCATCCGTTGCAGCAAATCGGCCACCGAATGCCGAAATACCCGCAGCATCTCGCGTTGGTCCGCCAGCGTCGCCCGCCGGTAGGTGATGGTGGTGGTCGATGTCTCGGTCATGTCCCGCTCCAATCTCGTTTACCCATACGAGCGTATCGATATTGAACCGGTCGGTCTATATAACCATTGCGTACCACAGGCAGGCATCCCGTGATAAGGGCCAACCAAAACTAGCGTGTGTGAGCCTCAGCAGCGGCACCCGCAGGGCGGTCTCGGAGCCGTCGAGAAAGACGCCCGTGAGCTGTGCCTTACGGTATTCAACGACCGTCTTCTTGACGCCTTCCTGCCGGACAAGCAGCGTGTCGCCCGAAATCAGGCCCGTATTGAAGGTGACTTTCGCCGCCAATGCCACCGCTGCCTGTGCCGGGTCGACGGCGTATTCGGTGACAGCATCGCCCTCGCGTTTGCGGAGCATGACGCCGTAGGAGTAGAAATCAAGCGACAGACTCGGCTGCTCGCTCAGTGCCGCCT
>CAYSVE010000570.1:0-4186 GCA_964434365.1 uncultured Anaerolineaceae bacterium
CGAGCATCCGGGTGTTGGTCGTCGCGTTCATGCTGAGTAACACGGTGTCGTTCGTGTCCCCCTTGAGTGGTGAGGTGCTCGGCGAAACCCCAGTCGGCGAAGACCCGCGCAACGTCGCTATCACGGGCGATAGCACACGTGCGTTGGTCACGAACCGGCTCTCTGGCACACTGTCCGTCGTAGATGTCGAAGCACAGACCGAGACCGATGTGATCCCGCTACACGGTGCGTGGCCGATGGGCGTTGTGGTCGACGGCAACGACATCGCGTATGTCTCGATGCAGGGGACGAACGAAGTGCTGGTGGTAGATATTAATGCAAGTGAGGTTCGTGCGCGTATTCCCACCGCGCGAGCGCCCGCTGGCCTGGCGTTGTGGGGCGATTTCCTGTATATCACGCATCTGTGGAGCGGTGACCTGAGCCTGGTGTATCTGCCGCAGCAAGAGGTCGTCAGCACCATCTCCACCGGGGGTGATACCGGAATGTCCCCGACGGTCACCATCGACATCACGCGTGGTTTGGCCTACCTCCCGCAGACGCGCAGCTACGATACCAACCCGAACCTCACGTTCGACACGACGGTGTTCCCCATCGTAAATGTGTTGCAACTCGGTGGGCTATCGCTCATCCGTCAGGAGCGCATCGCCCTCGATACCGCCGATCGCCCGGTGAATATGCCATACGCAACGGCGCTGAATCGCTTTAGCCAGTTGCTATACGTCGCGAATGCGGGCAGCAACGACGTTTCGGTGATCGACCTCGAAAGTGGGCTGGCACGCGGTAACGTCGAAGTGGGCGCGAACCCGCGTGGGATGCTGCTCAACCGCGACAACACCTTTTTATATGTGCATAATGTACTCGATGGCACAATCACCACCATCGAAACCAGCACCCTCAACGTAGTCGATGAACTCCCCGTGACGGACCTTACGCTGCCCATCGATATTCTCATCGGTAGCCAGTTATTCCACTCTGCGAATGACCCTCGTATGAGCGCCGACCGCTGGATTAGCTGCGCGAACTGCCACCTGGAAGGGCAAACCGATGGCCGGGTGTGGACCGGTTTCCCCGATGGACCGACGAACACGCCGTTGTTGTTCAACCTTGGTGAGACCGCGCCCTACAACTGGCAGGGCACCTGGGACGAAATTGCAGACACCGAACTGAAAATCCGCGATTTGCAGGCCGGTTTGGGCCTCATCGAGCCACCCGATACAGTCAATGAGGCGTTAGGCGACCCACATACAAGCATCTCGTTGGACCTCGATACGCTGGTGATCTACCTGGAAACCCTCCGTGGGCCGTTAAGCCCCTACACACAAGACGCCGAAGCCATCGCACGCGGTGAGGAACTATTCGTAGAGCAGGAATGCAATACCTGCCACGCTTTACCCACCGGCACCGATATGCAGTCCCACGATGTGGGCACGGGCGGCACCTTCGATACCCCCTCGGTGCGCTGGTTGTGGCTAAGTGCGCCATACTTCCACGATGGGCGCGCGGCAACGCTGGATGATGTGTTTGAGTTGCCCGGTCAGCATCAACTCATACGCACCCTGCCCGCCGAGGATATTGCAGATCTCATCACCTACTTGCGGAGCTTGCCAACCGACCTGAACTCTTAGTTTAACCTTGCGCAATCTGTAACTTGTCGCGTATTATGATGATGGTGATAATCAAAATTGCGTCATGGGTTTTATGAGCGACGGCAGCGCCAAGCGGCAAGAGTATCTCGCGGAAGCATACCGAATTGCATACCACCAGGACGGTGACCCGTATGTCTCGACATCGGCCATCGCGTCGGAGATGGGCGTGAGCGCGCCCGCCGTCACGCGGATGGTGCAACGGCTGAAGGAAGCCGGTTTCGTGGACCATGAACCGTACCGGGGGATTATCCTCACCCCGGCAGGCGAGCGCGAAGCGCTGAGCAACATTCGCCGCCATCGCCTTGTTGAGCGTTTCCTCGTCGATGTGATGAAATTCGGCTGGCACGAGGTCCATGACATGGCAGACGACTGGGGCGCAGTCGTGAGCGACAGCCTCGTGCAACGCATGGAACAAATGGTGGAGACATCGGCACGCTGCCCACACGGCGAGCCAATCCCGACTGCCGATGGCAAAATGCCGCGCGTAAAGGATGATCCGCTCACCAACGTCGAGGTGGGCAAAGTGTGGGTCGTCAGCCGCGTGACCACCCACGATGAGGACAAGCTGCGTTACCTCGATACGATGGGCCTACGCCCCGGCGTGAAGTTCACACTCGTCGAGCGCGCGCCGTTCAATGGCCCGCTGCAACTCCGCATCGGTGACGATGTGCAGCACATCGGCTATGAGATGGCCGGTGTACTGCTCGTTTGCAGCGAAGCCGACTACGAACTCGGGTAGTTGCGCCACGCAGCCAACCCGAACAATAGCCACCCACCCAAAAACGATACCCCACCCAGTGGGGCAACCGCCCCCATAATCGGGATGTTGAACACGGCGAGGGCGTACAGGCTCCCGCTGAAGAGCACGACCCCGGCAACGAACAACCACCCTGCTAGTCGTGCCAGCGGGCTATCGGTTCGGCTGTGCAGCCAGGCAATCGCCAGCAAGCCCAGCGCATGGTACATCTGATAATCTGCGGCGATGTTGTACGTTCCTTCGAGGCCAGGGTTCGCGAGGAAGTGTGCTTCTAGCGCATGCGTACCAAACGCGCCGATGCCCACGCCCAAAAAGCCCAGCAGTGCACCAATCACGATGAATATACGTGTCATGTTATGGTTTTACCCGGTGGCTACCAACAAAAAAGCGGAGGGCCTATAGTGGCACCTCCGCAGGTGGGTTTGCAAGTGCGGCTGCTACGCGAACGTCGCTTCGCGCTCGGTGCGCCGTGGCAGTGTGAGCGTCAGCGTGTCATCGGCGTAGTCGATTTTGAGTGCTGCGATGTCCGCCTCGGCGGGGAGCGGTAGCGTACGCTGAAATTTGCCGCCCGCCACGGTGGCGTTTACCGTAAGCGCGGTATCGTGCACATCGACGTCGATGTCGTCGGGGGCGATGCCTGGTAACTCTGTGCGAAACTGATACGCATCTGCCGTTTCGTCCGCCACCACCGAAAGCATCCCACGGCGCGAGCCGTCAGTCAGGGCGCGCCAATCGTCGTGGTACACGCGTTCAATTGCATCGAATGCTGCGAATAACGTGCGGTTCATCCAATACACCTCATCTTTGTGTCATAAGCATTACGCGTTTATGATAGGCGCTGCGTGTTGGAAAACTATATGCGAACTTGCAAAAACCTGTAGGGGGCCTGTGATGCTCGTCGGCGTGGATATTGGCGGAACTTTTACCGACCTGGTGCTAAGCGAAAACGGTGAGTTGCACGTGCATAAGCTGTTGAGCACCCCAGATGACCCGGCACGGGCCATGCTGGCCGGTCTTGAGGCAATAACACCGGGGGGTGTGAATGCGCTAGCCCAGGTGGCCCACGGCACGACCGTCGCGACCAATGCCATTTTGGAGCGACGCGGCGCGAAGATCGCGCTCATTACCACGGGCGGCTTCCGTGATGTGCTGTTCCTCGGTCGGCAGGACCGACCAGACCTCTATGCCCTACAGCCGACGCTCCCACCGCCGTTGGTGCCGCGCGAGCGCTGCTACGAAGTGCCGGAGCGTCTCGCACCGGATGGTACGGTGCTTACGCCGCTCGATGAAACTGCGCTGGATGCTGTCATCGACGATGTGGTGGCGCAGGGCGTCGAGGCTGTGGCGGTGAGTTTGCTCTACAGCTTTGTAGACCCATCTCACGAGCACCGCACCCGTGAGAAGTTGCAAGCGCGTGGCATCGACCAAATTGCGCTCAGCAGCGATGTGCTGCCGGAGTTCCGCGAGTACGAACGGGCAAGTACCGTCTCGTTGGAGGCGTACGTGCGCCCGGTCATCAGCCGTTACCTGACCAACCTCGAACGCCAACTGCCCGATTCCACCGGCCTGCGTATCATGAAGTCTGACGGCGGCGTTGTGAGTGCCCGCCGCGCCAGCGAACAGGCGGTCCAAACGGCACTGAGCGGTCCGGCAGCGGGGGTTATCGGCGCGCACTGGCTGGCAAGCCTCGCCGGGTACGATCACATCATCACGTTGGATATGGGTGGCACCTCGACCGATGTTGCGCTCGTACCCGGTGAACCCGTGCGCCGTCCGCAATCCG
>CAYSVE010000571.1:0-4151 GCA_964434365.1 uncultured Anaerolineaceae bacterium
CACACGCCTGGACTCAGTGGTGTGTTGTCCGCCTACGAGGGTGGATTATCCGCGAGGCTGAAGGGCGTGGACGATCAAACACGTACAACTCAGGAGTTTGCAATGCCTTCTCAGGTCACGCTTAAGAACCTACTCGAAGTGGGGGTTCACTTTGGGCACCGCACCCAAAAGTGGAACCCGAAGATGGAGCCGTTCATTTTCACGCAGCGCAACGGCATTCACATTCTCGATCTACAACAGACCATCGCGAACCTGCACGAATACCACGACATGATCCGCGACATCGCTTACGATGGCGGCACCGTGTTGTTCGTCGGCACCAAGCGCCAGGCCGCCGAGACCATCGCGCAGGAGGCGGGCCGCGCCGGGATGCCCTATATCAACCACCGTTGGCTGGGTGGTACGCTCACTAACTGGACCACCATCAAGAAGCGCATCGAAACGCTGAAGAAGCTCGAAGAACAGCGTGACTCGGGTGAGTGGGACCGGCTGACTAAGAAGGAAGCCCTGGTGCTGGAAAAAGAAGTCGAAAAGCTGAACTTGCGCCTGGGTGGCATCCGCGAGATGAAGCGCCTGCCGAACCTCATCATTATCATCGATACCAAGCGCGAGGCCACGGCTGTTAAAGAGGCCAACATCCTCAATATTCCGATTTTGGCCCTGGTGGATACCAACAGCAACCCGGATGAGATCGACTACATCATCCCGGCCAACGACGACGCGATGCGCGCCATCAAGCTGCTGGTGAAAGACTTCGCCGATGCGGCGCTCGAAGGCAAGGCGATGCGCAAGGGTGGCTACGAGCACACAAGCGACGAATACGACAGCATGGATGATGTGGACCTGGACCGCTATAGCGACAGCGACGACGACGAGGAGTTCCTCGGCGCGTCCACGCTTGCCAAGCTGCGTGATACCAACCTTTTCCCCGATGACGAAGACGAGGACTAGATAAGGACTAATGGGCACACCGATGGTAGAAATTACCGCACAGATGGTTAAGGACCTCCGCGAGATGACCGGCGCGGGGCCGCTAGACTGCAAAAAGGCGCTGGAAGCCAACGACGGCGACATGGAAAAGGCCGCCAACTACCTGCGTGAGAAGGGCATGGCGAGCGCCGTCAAGAAGCTCAGCAAGGACCGCGCCATGAACGAAGGCGCGGTGGCCGTGTACCAGCACTTCAACAAGCGCATCGCGGTGATGGTGCAGGTTAACTGCGAAACAGACTTCGTCGCCAACACAGACAAGTTCCAGCAGTTCGCCTACGACGTTGCGATGCACATTAGCAACCTGGACCCGCAGTACATCCGGCGCGAAGATGTGCCCGAAGATGTCATCGCAGCCGAGCGCGAAGTGCAACTTCGCCGGGCCATCGAAGAGGGCAAGCCAGAGCACATCGCCGAGAAGATGGTCGAGGGCCGCATGGGCAAGTTCTTCGAAGAGATCGTGCTCCTCGAACAGGACTTCCTGAAGGACGACAGCAAGAAGATCGACGACTTGCTGAAGGAAGCCATCGCCGAACTCGGCGAGAAGATGGAAATCAGCCGTTTTGCCCGCTTTGCGATTGGCGAGAACGTTGACGACGAAGGCGACGAAGACGAATAACCCCCCGTACCCTAAACGCGGGCAAAATTCAATACGTCGGAATAACGAAGGGGATCCACTGTTCGGTGGGTCCCCTTTTTTTGTGCCACAATGATGTGTAGATGGAGGAACCACACACGATGACACAGCAAGCAGCATACGGACGAATCGTGCTCAAGTTCAGTGGCGAGGCGCTGGCCGCACCCGGCGGCTTCGGCATCGACCCCGACCGCGCCGAGGAAATCGCGCAGCGTATTAAGGCCGTACACGCGATGGGCGTGCAGACCGCCGTCATCATCGGCGCGGGGAACATCTGGCGCGGCAGCATCGGTGTGGAGCGCGGCATGGAGCAATCGACCGCCGACCACATGGGGATGATCGCCACGGTGATGAACGGCCTCGCGCTGCAAGACGCCCTCGAGCGCAGTGGTGTGACCACCCGCGTGCAAACCGCCGTGCAGATGAACGCCGTCGCCGAGCCGTACATCCGCCTGCGCGCCATTCGCCACCTCGAGAAGGGCCGCGTGGTCATCATTGCGGGTGGCACAGGTAACCCGTACTTCACGACCGATACCGCCGCCGCGCTCCGTGCCGCCGAAATCAACGCAGACATCGTCATCAAGGCCACGCAGGTCGATGGTGTGTACAGCGCAGACCCCAACAAATACCCCGATGCCGTGCGCTACAAGCAGCTCAGCTACCGCGACGTGCTGGAAAACCGCCTCAGCGTGATGGACCTCACCGCGTTTACCCTGTGCCAGGAGAACCAGATGCCCATCCTCGTGCTGAACTTCTGGGCGGAGGACGACCTGTTCGATGCGGTGTGCGGCAACACTGCCGTCGGCACCATCATCAGCGACGAGGTTGCCGAGGCGTAAGCGCCCCACCCCCACATTTTTTTCGCGGGCCGACAACCCTGGTCGGCCCCTCCCTCGTTGCCCCCGCCGATGTTCTTCGGCTATACTAACACCAGCGTAGGCCGCACAGAGAACCGTTATGCCGAAAATCTTCATTAGCTACCGCCGTGCCGATAGCCGCAAGGATGCCGGGCGCATCTACGACCGCCTCGTGCCTGTGTTCGGGAAGGAGAACGTGTTCAAGGATGTCGACGACATCCCCATCGGCTCCGACTTCCGGGGCGTGTTGTCCGAGGCCGTCAACAAATGCGACATCGTACTCGTGATGATCGGCCAGAAGTGGCTGAACATCACCGACGCCGACGGCAACCGTCGCCTGGATAACCCCGGCGATTTCGTGCGCATCGAAGTGGAAAGCGGCCTGGTACGCGATAGCTGCCTCGTGGTGCCGGTGCTGCTCGATGGCGCGCCCATGCCCGCCGAGCCAGATTTGCCGGGTTACCTGGGCCAACTGGCCTACAAAAACGCGATCATCGTGCGCGATGACCCCGACTTCCACCGCGATGTCGACCGCCTTATTACCGGTTTGGGTGGCAACACCCAGCCGAAACCGATGGCGCCCACGAAGAAATCCGCTGTCTTCGATGTGCGTGCCGCGATCAACCGCTACTATGATCAGTTTGACGAGAATGAGTTCGATGCTGCTCGCGTCACGCTAGTCGAAATCCGCGAGAGTGGGCGGGTGCCGCGTTATTTTGACTTGGAGGTGCAGGAGAACAAGGTGTGGGCGGCCATAGAGCGGCAGGCCGCCGAGAACGAATATGACTTCCTGCGCATCATGTTTAAGCGGGATTCCGCTGAGCATGTGTGGGCCGCGCTGCAAGCCTTCTGGCAGGATTACCCGGACTACGATCCAGACGGTATCGGTGATAGGGTGAAACCCGCGCCCGCCGAAGCCACCCCCACCTACGACGCCGACGCCGTGCGCGCGATCATCGGCGGGCCGTTCGAGTGGTGCGTGGTACCTGCGGGCGAGTTCATCTATCAGGAGGACCAGCGCCTTGAGCTGCCCGAATTCGCCGTTGCCAAATACCTGATTACCTACCGCCAGTACCAATATTTTGTTGAGGACCGCGATGGCTTCAAGGACACGCGCTGGTGGGACGGCCTGGCCGGTGACCAGCCTGATAAGCCCAGCAACCAGACGTGGAAAATCGACGACCACCCGCGCGGAAAGGTGAGTTGGTATGATGCGATGGCCTTCTGCCGCTGGCTGAGTTGGAAGCTGGGCGGTGGCTACGCTCTGGACGAGATAGGCAAGTGGGCGGTGCGCCTGCCCACCGGGTTCGAGTGGGAGAAGGCCGCCCGTGGTACCGATGGCCTTGCCTACCCCTGGGGCAACACCTGGGATGCGGCAAAGGCCAACACGAGCGAATCCGGTATCGGTAAAACAACACCCGTCACGGCCTACCCGAACGGAGCCTCGCCCTACGGTGCGCTGGATATGGCCGGGAATGTGTTTGAGTGGTGCCTGACAGATGATGAGAATCCGTCCCAGCAGGCCGAGGCTGAGAACATAAGTTCTGGTGTCCGGCGGGTGCTGCGGGGCGGTTCCTTCGATGGCGATCTGAATCTCGCCGCCGCGTCGTCTCGCTTCAACCACGCTCCGCTCGACGTTTACTACAATTTCGGTTTGCGGTTGGTTGTTG
>CAYSVE010000572.1:0-4135 GCA_964434365.1 uncultured Anaerolineaceae bacterium
ATTTTTAGAAACAGCATACCCTGTTTTCACGTTATTTTCGATAACCTACTTTAGGGGCTTTACGGCGCTTTTTGGTAACGAGGCTGTCTCGACGGTAGCGACCGGCGACCGGCCAGTTCCGAGCCGAGCACCAGTACGCAGGCGGTACAGCGTACGTGAGTAGCAGTTCCACGGCTGCTTTTTGCCAGGCCACGCAGTTTGAAGCACAATCAATCAGCGATAGCACCATTGATTGGGAGAGGCAATATGGCAAACAGGGGAGAAAACACATATCGCGAAATCCTCAGCCAGCCAGATGTTTGGGCGCAGTTACTTCAGGCCCTCACAAACCAGACGGGCGCGTTCGCGACAGCCTGGAACCAGGCCGCCTTCGACCGCGTGATCCTGACTGGCTGTGGGTCGACCTACTACGCAGCGATGGTCGGAGCGAGTTTGCTACGCGCGCATGGGGTACAAGCCGCAGAAAGCCACCCTGCCTCTGAACTCATGCACCATCCGCAGCGTTATTTTTCGACGAGTGCCAACACCGCCTTGATTGCCGTATCGCGCTCTGGAACAACGCGCGAAACCCTGGCGGCAGTCGCAAATTTTCGAACGCACGGTGGGGGCAAAGTCTTTACGGTGACGTGCCACAGCGAAAGCGACCTCGCCACCGCGTCCGATGTTGTGCTCCACGCGAACCATGCACGCGAACAAAGCCGCGTGCAGACACGCTCCTTCAGCAGCATGGTGCTGCTGTTGCAGGCGATGGCGCTCACCCTGGCTGGAAAAAATGCCGATGTCGAGCTGGGGTCGCTACCCCACCGGCTCGAAAGCCTCTTAGACTTATATGCCCGACGGATGCGTGACCTCGGCGCAAATGCAGGCTTCACACAGACGATGTTCCTCGGGTCTGGCGCATTGTACGGTTTGGCCTGCGAAGCGATGCTCAAAATGTTGGAGATGACACGCCTGCCCTGTAGTGCCTTCCACACACTGGAGTACCTGCACAGCCCCAAATATGCGGTCGACGAGCGTACATTGGTGATTGGCTTGATGACCGATGCGCTGGTCGAGGAGGAAACCCGTACCCTGGAAGACGCGACACGGCGGGGCGCAACGCTGCTCACTATTACCGAACGCAACAGCGGACAGGCTGCCCTGGGGCATGTCGTCGAGTTGAACAGCGGGCTGCCGATGACTGCCCGGTTGATCTTGTATTTGCCACTGTTGCAATTACTGGGCTACCATCAGTCGATGGCGCGCGGACTCGACCCAGACAACTTGGAGTGGTTGACAACCTCATGAGCGACAGAACCGTACTTGGCATCGACATTGGCGGCACAAGCACCAAGATGGGCCTCGTGAGGCCCACCGGCGACATTGGCGGCTTGCGTAAAATGCCCACCGCCGCCCACGGCGATGGCCCACAACCCTACCTGAACCGTTTGGACGCGCTCATCGATGATGTCCTTGCAGATGACGGTGCAGACGTCGACGGCATCGGTGTGTCGATGCACGGAGAATTGAACACGGACGGCAATGGCACCGTGCTGGGCCTTAACACGCCTGCGCTCATCGGCTTCGACATGCGCGGCCACCTCAGCGAACGCTATGGCTTGCCAGTGCATATCAGCAACGACGCGATGGCCCATGCGCTCGGCGAGTATTACTTCGGGAGTGGCCGAGGGGTCGAGCGCTTCATGTGCATGGCGGTAGGAACTGGCCTAATCGCGAGTGTGATGATCGATGGCAAGCCGTTGCTTATCGATGGCGGGAATTCTGGCAACACCGGCATGATTATCCTCGACCCCGATGCGCCGGTGGGGGCAACTGGCATACCCGGCGCTGCCGAAGACCTGTGCGGTGTCGCGGGCATCGAACGCCTCGCGCGCGAACGCTACGGGCGAGCCGTGCCCGCGCATGACGTCATCGCTGCTGCGCGCGCGGGCCACGACCCGGTCGCGACGGCGATCATGACGCAAATCGGCGCGTGGCTAGGGCAAACGCTGGCCTCCCTCAGTATGATCTTTTACCCGCACCGCATTGCACTCACAGGCGGGACCACCACCGCAGGCGATGTGTTGCTGAACGCCTGCGGTGCGCGCTACGACGCCCTTGTCGGCAACTTTTTCCGCCATGTTGCGACGCTGCCGGGCAGCCACTACCGCCCCGCCGAAATCGTGCTGGGCGAAGGCGGTGCCGAGAGCGGTATTCTGGGGGCAACCGCCGGGCTGCTGGGCCTCTACGACCCAGCCCCGTGAAAAACGCTACTTCACCGACCCCATCGTGATGCCGGAGATCATCCGCTCCGACAGGATAATGAACAGCACAACCGTCGGTAGCACCACCAACACCACGCCTGCGAATAGCCCGGCCCAGTCACCAGTGTAGGTCATCGAGTTTTTGAGCGCGTACAGCCCCAACGAGAGCGGTCGTTTCGTTGGCTCCTGGATAAACACAAGCGCAAGCTGGAACTCGTTCCATAGGCCGATGAAGTTGAAGATCGCCGCTGTCAGCAGCCCTGGGGAAGCCAGCGGCAGCATCACAAAGCGGAACACCTGGAAATCGGTACAGCCGTCGATCACCGCAGCCTCTTCGAGTTCGGTGGGCAGCGACGAGAAGAACCCCGTGAGAATGTACACCGTGAACGGTATCGATAGGCTGACATACACCAGGATGAGACCCACCCGCGTGTTCACGAGGTTCATGTTGGCTAGCAGGGCGAACATGGGAATGAACAACAACGGGTAGGGAATGCCGATGCCCGCAATATAGGTCATCGTGAGCAGGTTGCGCCCCCGAAAGACGACCCGGCTGAGGATGTAGGCTGCTGGTGCCGAAACCACCAATATCACCAGCACGCTCACGCCGACGATAAGCACACTATTGAAGAAGTTCGCGCCCAACTGTGCTGCCGACCATGCCCGTTGGTAGTTCTCCCATTGTAGGTCGGCGGGCATCGCCCACGGCTCGCGGAACACCTCACGGTTCGATTTCAACGAGGCCAACGCCATCCAACCGATGGTGATCACCGTGAACAGCGACCACGCGATGAGAAACAGGTACGCAGGAATTTGCCCCACCCAGGCCCACGAGCGGCGTCGTTGACCTTGCATTTTCGAAGCTGCCTGGGTTGTGCCCTTGGCCATTGCCCGATCAGTCATCTAGTACGCTCCTTAATACTCAAGCTGTTCGCGCCGCATGGCGAACCGCAAGCTGCCGACCACGACGATCACGATAAGCAGCAGCACGACACCGATGGCTGTGGCGTAACCCAACCGGTAGATCGGCTGACGCTGGCCGAAGCCCTGGATGTACAGGTACACCGCCATCGTGTACGAGTTGACGTTTGGCTCCAGCCCGGTGAACGAAAACGGAAACTCGAAGATTTTCACAGCATAAATGGCCCACAGCACCATCCCCACAGTGATGACATCCCACAGCAGCGGTACCGTGATCTGCCGGAACATCTGGAACTGCGTCGCGCCGTCCAGGCGGGCGGCTTCGTAATAATCGTTGGGGATTTTGTCGACCCCTGCGAGCAGCAACACGAGGAAGAATCCCACCTGTATCCACACGATGGCAGCCATCATCGCCCAGATGATCGTGTCTGGCCCAAGCCAGGGGTACGTCGCCATCCGGTTAAACCCCAACGCCTTGAATGTCGCCCCTAGCAGCCCGAAGTTCGGCGTGTAGATGTAGCCCCACAATGTAGTCAGCGCGATGATGGCGATGACGTTCGGCAGAAAGATAATGGCGCGGAACAACTTCTTGCCCCGTATGCCCGACGACAACATCATCGTCATGGCGAAGGCAATGCCGAATACGATGATGCCCCCAACGATGAGGATAAGCACGGTGTTGTTGAAGCTCCGCCAGAAAACGCGATCGACGAGGAGTTGTTCGTAGTTGCGCAGGCCGACGTACTCCATGTTGTTGCCAAAGCCCCGCCAGTCGAAGAGGCTAAGGCGTAGCGCGTAAATCGTCGGCGTAAGGAAGAACACGAAGTAGAGCGTCGTGGCGGGGGCCAAGAACAGGAAAATAAGCCTCTTGGAGACTTTCATAACGCGATACTCCAAACTATGCAGGTTTGATGGTGGCTTCGGGCATAGGCTGCAAAGCAGTCGATCATCGTGCCAGGAGTGGCAGCCTA
>CAYSVE010000573.1:0-4132 GCA_964434365.1 uncultured Anaerolineaceae bacterium
CGATGCCCCCATCGACTTTTTCTTCCTCGATGCCGATAAGCCGAGCATCCCGGATTACTTCGAGTGGTCGCTGAAGTATTCGCGTGTAGGGACCGTGATTTTCCTCGACAATGTGGTGCGACAGGGAATGGTTGTCGACGCGGATAGCGACAATGCTGCGGTGCAGGGGGTGCGCGCCGTGATACCGATGATTGCGGACGAACCGCGTGTCGAAGCGATGGCGTTACAAACGGTCGGTAGTAAGGGCTACGACGGATTTTCCTTGATTCATGTTATCAGTACGTAATATCATTGTGGCATGATGATAGTGGACGTCACCGTGGACCTGTAAGGTAGCCGGTGGTTGTCTCGTCAAAGATGTATCCCAGAGTAACGAAGGAATGGAATAACTGTATGAGTCAGGAAGTTGCGACGCTAGGTGGTGGCTGCTTTTGGTGCCTGGAGGCCGTGTACGATGAGCTAAAGGGCATCACGGCGGTCGAGAACGGCTATTCGAACGGCCATGTACAAAACCCGACGTACCGCGCGGTGTGCAACGGGACCACCGGCCACGCCGAGGTTGTACGCATCGAGTTCGATAACGACATCGTGAGCTTCGAGGAAATCCTCGATGTGTTCTTCACCATCCACGACCCCACCACCCTCAACCGGCAGGGGAACGATGTTGGCCCACAGTATCGGTCTGGCATTTACTACCACAGCGATGCACAGAAGGCCACTGCCGAGGCGAAGATTCAGCAGATCACCGAAGCAGGCCTGTGGGATAACCCCATTGTGACCGAAGTCACGCCGATTAACAACTACTTCGTGGCCGAAGACTATCATCAGGAGTACTTCGTCAACAACCCGAACCAGGGCTACTGCCGGGTAATCATCGCGCCGAAGGTGGCGAAATTCCGTCAGAAGTTCCTGCAACGCCTTAAGGCGTAAGGGTATACGTTGCCCTAAAACGCGATAGCCCCCGGCCAATGCCGGGGGCTTTTGATTTACTTGCAGCAAATGCTGTAGTGTTGACGCTAGCGCGCCTCGATTTCGGCGCCCATGAGTGTAATGCGCCCTTCGATGTTGGCTTCCACGGTCTCGAGGTCCGCGAAGTAGTCGATCACGACTTGGTCCAGGGGACGCCCGAACGCATACAGGTCTTCACCTTGCAGGAACTGCTCGTAACCGTCACCACCATCGAGCACGAAGTTGTTGGTCGCCACGAAGTATGTCGCAGTCGGGTCGATTGGTGCGAACTCGCCGCTTTCGCGGTCCAACACTTCGACATCGCTAACGCGGCTGCCAACCTCGGCGGTCGGGTCGAAGTCGAAGCGGAGACCCGCAACCTGCGGGAAGCGGCCATTCAAGCCGCTACGGCTGATGACGCCGTCGGTAACTTCCACACGGCTCACACCGTTTTCCAGCGCGGCGACAACCTGTTCGCCGGTGAGGGTGGCATTCGCGACGGTGTTGCCGAACGGCAGGACGGTCAGGACTTCACCCACCGTGATTTCACCGGCATCGATGTCGGCACGGATACCGCCACCGTTTTGGATAACGATGTCAGCGCCGGTCTCTTCGTACACAGCGTCGGAGATAAGGTTACCCAGCGCGCATTCCTCGATGCGGCAAACCGTACGGTCACCATCCAGCAGGGCGACAGCGTCGGCACCGATGGGCTGGTTACGCAGTTCGTTCACGGGGCCAGCAAGTTCTTCGAGCATGGCCTGCATTTCGGCATCCGGCGTGATAAAACGGCTTAGGAAGATGGCATCACCGTCCCAGTCGGCCAGTACACCGGCGGCATCGAATTCGACTTCCAGCGCACCAACGTATTGGGTGTTGTCACCGACCTGCACGACCAGCACAGGCGCACCGTCGGACCCCTCGAGGACCAGCGGGTACGGGCCAGCCGCGTCGGTGTAGGCGTTAGCAAGCAGAGTGTGGCTGTGCCCACCGACGATGACGTCAGCACCGCGTAGTGCCGGCGCAATACCCTCGTCGAAGCTGATGCCGATGTGCGTCAGCACGATGATCTTGTTGACGCCTTCAGCTTCCAGCGCATCGATTTCGGCCTGGGCAACGGCTACGAGGTCTTCGTCGAAGATGATGTCCGCGCTCGGGGTGGATGTCACCTGGCTGTCAGCCGTCGTGAGGCCAACGATGCCAACTTGTGTGCCATTCACATCGATGATCGTCGACGGGACGATGACTTCGTCGATGCCAGGGAAGGCGCTGTAGTCCACGTTCGCGGAAACCACCGGGAACTCCAAACCTTGCACAAAGGCTTCAAGCGTGCTTTCACCATCATCGAACTCGTGATTGCCGATGACCAGCGCTTCGTAGCCAAGCATGTTCATGATGTCGATCTGCTCGGCACCACGATACTGGGTGTGGAACAGCGTGCCCGTGAAGCGGTCACCAGCGTCGATGAAGATACTATTGTCCGTACCAGCCCGCAGTTGGTCGACGACAGTCGCCAGGCGTGCGATGCCGCCGTGGCCGTCGCTTTGCGGCTCGTGGTGGCTGTGTGTATCGTTAGTATGGATAATGGTCATGGTGAAGGTGTCATCCTGGGCAGCGGTAAATGCAGCCGCCGAGAGCAGTGCGGCCACAGCCAGGAGCGCATAAAAGAATTTACGCATGGTGGTTCAGTTCCTCTTTGTGTTAGAAAGTGAGTTTAACCCACCTAGATTTGACATGCTGATGTTAAATTGGCGCGATAAATATTTTAAGAAATTTAACCTCTCGCGTTATCCACGGTTCACATTGGGGGTACACACGGGTATCGTCATGCACAACGAATTAGCAGGTTCTTCACAGGTCAATGGGCAACGTCTCTGGGTTAAACGTGACAAACACACAGCGGCAGCAATGGTGGTGGCTGGTGCCACTCCTCCTACTTGTGACGTGGCTTGGCGCGCGTGGCCTCACCGCCGACGCTCTTTGGTACGACGAGGAGCGCTCCGTCTACGATGCCGGGGGTTCCGTCGATGGGCCGCTCACCATGCCGCAAGTCTGGGAGCGTGTCGCGACGCGCAATCCGTGGCACACACCCGGCTATTTTATGTTGCTCAATCGGTGGGGCAGCCTCACCGGCTTTACACCCTTTGCTGGGCGCACCTTGTCGCTTTTGGTGGGCACGCTTGCTGTTGCGATGGTCTACCGCGCTGGCACGACGCTCTTTTCTGCACGGGTGGGGCGCTACGCTGCATTGATACTGGGGGCATCGGCGTTTTTCTCGATTTACCTGCATGAGCTGCGGTTGTATACCCTCTACGCGCTATTCACATCGATGATCATTCACCTGTACTGGCGCTTCATGCAGGGCAAAGCCACACCTCACGAACAACTTGGTTTTATGCTGAGTGTGGTTGCGCTACTGTATACCCACTACTTTGCCTCGCTGACGGTTGCAGGTGTGGGGGTGTATCATGTACTTTTTGCACCGAAGCGTCCGTGGCTGCGCTGGTGGCGAATCGTCGGACTGATGGGTATCGCCGGGTTGTTGTTCTTGCCGTGGTTCCAGAATGTGTGGGGTGTTGTCAGCGATGTAACGAGCAGCGGCTCACAAAACACGATGCTGATCCCCAACGACGAAATACTGCGCCTGACCGTCTTCGCACTTGCCAATGGGGTGCTGTTCTTGCTGCTACCGCTGGGGTGGGTGCTGCGGAACCTCCGACAATCGGCGGCCTTGCGGTTGGTTGCCGTCGTAGCCTTGACGATGCTATTGCTTGCACTTCTCGTCAATGCGATCACCGAAGTTATCCCCAATATTCGCTACCTTATGGCGTTATGGCCACTGACCGCGCTCTTGCTCGCCTACGGCGTAGATCAGATGCGACGGGTGCGCGTGTTACCGGTGATTTTCCTAGCGGCATGGTTGGTCGTTGGGGTCTTCAATAGTGTACAGCCGGGTTTCACCGCACGATTATACGGCCAGGTATTCGACGATTTCTTTCGCCCGTACCTTCCCTGGGACGACCTGGTCGCGACCATCAGCGCAAACCATCAGCAGGGCGACGCCGTTGCGTTTTCTGCACCACGCCACGCATGGACGGTCGGTAGTGTCTTCCAATATTATATGTTCAGTTTGACTGACCACTACACCATGCTCAACTGGCTGCCCTGCGACGAGGATGACTAC
>CAYSVE010000574.1:0-4130 GCA_964434365.1 uncultured Anaerolineaceae bacterium
CCGCAACGCTTGCACCATCACATCGAACGCCCTGATGATGAGTGCTGGCGAATCGACATAGCACGAGCAGTTTCAGCTGATGATCCCTCAAAAGAATTGGGATGGGTAGCTTACGCGATATTCTATCCTGAGTTGGTTTCGGATTCACTTCAGGATGCGACGTCGAAAGCAACCTATGCTCACTTGCTGGATTTGGAGCATCATCGCAATGAGGTCGGAGCCAGAGTCGCCGCACAGCATCTGGAGAAGTTCATGTTTGAAGGGATGCGCGTGCAAGACCCCGAATATGCCTATATGAATGACACCATCGTGTTGGAGTGTATTTCCGTGTTGGGCAACGAGCAGAACGATTATTCTCCCACATGGCAGGTTTTGCAAGGCGACGAACTGAAAGCCTTTCATGCACAGCCTGTCCTGCATCGCAAAGAATGGTATCCGCGTGATTTGTTTCGGGAATTAGTGGATCATGCAAAGATGAACCCCGGACATGTCGATCAGCTTGAGGCAATGTGGCGCGATGATTTTGGCGTAGCGCCAGAACCATTCAAAGACGATAGTCCCTTCAATGGCATTGATGATGAGGCATAAGCGCTAGATGTATTTTGCCCAAAACTGATCTCAAAATAATCTTTCGCGTCAGAAAACTAAACAGCCGCCACTTATAACTCCGATATGCTGAGTCTTCTTGTTTGGCTCGGCACACGGAGAACGCAACTTGAAGCGCACCATCCTCATCGGCATCATCGTGATACTGCTCATCGGGAGCGGTATTTTTGCATTCCTCCTAATCGGTAGCTCTGATGATAGGGATGCCGAGAACCAAGATGACATTGTAGAGGTCACGCCTTCTCCAACGGTTTCGCCCACCCATACACCAACGCAAACATCCACACCGTCTCCCATTGCAACGCCAAGCGCTAGCGCGACACCATCGCCAACAGCGACCGAAACGTTGGCGGTGCGCGTTGTCGAGACCGAACTCATCATGCCGGATGTGACGTTGCCACCAACGAGCACCCCGCTCCCAGATAACCTACAAGTGCTTGCCGAACCACCAGAACCTATCGAACCGTTGCCGAACGCCACCCTGATCTCGTTTCCTTACACGGACTTCACCAACTGGGTGAGCTTCGAGAGCGACCATCCCGTCATGCAATATATCGCAGGCGAGTGGACACCTATCGGCTCACAGCAAGCCAGTCAGGGACAATATCACTACACCGAAGATACGGACGCTATTCTGCGTTTCACGTTCACTGGCGAAGCGGTGCGGGTGCGCTATGTGGGCTTCACCAATGGCGGCGTTTGGAACATCCTGATTGACGACATGATAGTCGATGTCATCGACAGCTACGCGCCTATTGGAACTTTCATGGGCACAGAAGTATATTATCTCGGTGGGGGCGAGCACACACTTGAACTCCACAACACTGTGACCGCGAACGATGCCAGTTCCGGCAACATGCTCGCCTTTGATGCGGTGCAGGTCTATCGCACTGATCCGCTGACCCTGATCTTGCCCGGTGGCGTATTGCCGAGCGCAACCGCTACCGCGACACCAACCCTAATTCCTGCCCAGAACATTGAACTCATACAAGCACCGCCTTCGCCACAACCCACCTCGACGGATATTCCCGTGCAGGTGGTTAGTGCTTCGCTAGTGATCGGTTATGACGAGAACGCAAATGCTGTGATTGACGTGAGCGAGGGCGTGCGCGGTATCTCCGTGCGCTTTGTTGAGATTGGCACCAATCGCGTGCTGGCACACAGTTTCACGGATGAACAGGGCTTCGTTCAACTCCAAGCCCCCACCAATTCACCCGTCCTGCTGGTCGTGCCCTATTTCGGCGAGTCGTGGACGGTGCAAGCGGGCGAAACCGGACAATCATTCACACTGCTTCTATCGCCGGGCAATCAGCCGGGACTCATTCCTTAAAAGGGGGGCATTTTGAATCATCATAAAACCTATGCTGTTGTGTCGGTCGTCATCATCCTGCTCATGCTGGCGATACTCGCCTGTAGTGGCGAACTCACGCCAGAGTCTGTGACCATCGGGGAATTGCCACAGTATGTGTGCCCTTCGGCGACACCCATCCCGACGGATACACCGCTACCAACCAGTCCACCGACCTACAATCGCTTCTTTACAGCGAATTTGAGCAACTATCAGGTGGGTTTCAATACGAGCAGTACACAGGTACAGTGGTATGCCCAGAGCGCGGGTAATGTCTACGTTTCGTACTCTGGCAGCATGACGAGCTCTCCCTACTTCTGGTCGGGAGCCAGCAATGTCTACATTGGCTATTCGCCCTACAACCAGCCATCTCGAAGTGGGTCATACACCATCATCATCCCGTCCACTGTCACCTATGCGACGATCACAGTTTGGGCAGGCAGCACCACGCGCACTTTTACCGTTTCACATATTTATGGTTCTGTCACGCAATTCTATCCACCACCTTCAGGGGGTGCACCGCCACCAATTTATCCCACGCCACGCCCGACCTATACACCATATCCGACACCCACACTCTACGTGAGGACAAATGATTACTTCCTGAATGATCCCATCTATACGTCGCCAGATGAGGACTATCTCAACATCCGTTTCCGTGTCATCTCTATGGACAGCCAGAGCTTTCAGGGTACACCGACCCCCAATCCGCCCAAGACCCCTGTGCCGGGCACGAACCCGACCCCCATCTATGCGGAATCGCTCTATACATGGACGTTCGTGGTGAAGAACTTCAGCGCTGACCAGACCTACACCATCTACCCACCGGCACAGAGTTTCGTCTCCAGTATCACGTTGCCGAGTGGCGCGACGCAGGACATCCTACTGTTCCCGACCTACGAAGCCGCGCAGTTGGCAGGCTTCACAGATTTCAGTGGCTATGCCGGACACACCCTCGAACCCGGCGATGAAGTGACCTTACGACTAGCAGCAAAGGGACCGCAGGGCACGCTCTATCGCGTCTCGTGGGTGATGGATGCCAGTGGGCGACCTGAACCCGCCAACCCTGCCGAACCGACGCCTATCGTCGCGGGTGACAATATCGTGAGTTGGATAAACGAGGTCAATACAGATTGCGTCGGTGAGATCGCTGAGCCATAGGTTATAATGAGAGTGAAAGGAGTGATGCATGGCAACTCAAATCACATTGTCAGGACCTCTAGCTGAAACATTACAAGCACTGGCTGAACAACAGAATCAATCTGTCGAAGCCTTGATCGAAGGTTTGCTCGCAGATGTCAAGCCATCCGGCGGCACCCTTGCTGATCTGGCGGCTAGTGCGCGTGCCGCAGACATCCACACGGGCGCGACGGATACCGCTCAAAAGAGCCGCGATATTCTGCGGGACGAATTCGCCGATTACCTTAAACGACGTAATGCTGATTGACACCAGCTTCCTCTATTCGGTCTACAACGTGGACGATCAAGACCATGACCGCTCGCTGGCGTTGATCGAAAACCACCAATCGTCTAGTCTGATACCACAGGTTATTCTCCCCGAAGTTGGATTTCTGTTTTTACGCGATGGCGGACATCGTGCGGTGCTACGTTTCATGGAAGCATTCGTAAGCAGTCAAGCGCACCTCGTCGCTATCACTAATGACGATTGGCAACGCGCTACAGAGATCGGCAAGCAGTATGCGAATGCCGAATTCGATATTGTGGATTGTTGTATCATGGCTTTGTCCGAGCGAATGGGTATCCAGCAAATCGCCACCTATGACCGCCGTGATTTCTCCATTTTTCGCCCGAAGCATTGCGACTACTTCGAATTGCTACCCACATAACCTCATCCTGTCAGTTTCCTAAACAGCCGATCTGACACCTTCGCTTACGCTGAAAGCATTTGGCATAGCGTGAGGCTTGAATTTTGATTCGGCATTACAAATTCATCATTCTGACTATTTGCATCGGGCTGTTGCTGGCACTCCCCGCGAGTGCTTCCGCGCAAGTCCCCGACCCCGGCGATTGGGTAGACGACCTGACGCAGGATGTTGAGTTCATGGTCGATGAACTGTGGTACAACCTTCTCCAATTGGCATCGCAAATCCAGTGGTTCTTGGTCAAGGTCGCGATGGTAACGGGCATCATCATCGACCTCGTGACGGACTTCATC
>CAYSVE010000575.1:0-4127 GCA_964434365.1 uncultured Anaerolineaceae bacterium
GTGTGACTTTGGGTAGCCTGATGGGCTTTTACAAAAGTGTCGTCATAGCTTTGGGTGGATACGTGGATATTCTGCTTTCTACACCGAAGCTGATATTTGCGCCGGTACTTCTTAGCCTATTCGGCGTTAGCCGGGGCAGTCAGGTCGCACTGATCGTATTGTATGCGCTTCCGTTTATTATCGTGAATACCTCGACTGGTGTCCGCACCGTCCAACAATCGTGGATCGACATGGCACGTGCCTTCGGCGCGACACCCCAACAGGTCTTCGTACGTGTTTTGATACCAGGCGCGAGTCCCCTGTTACTTACCGGCCTAAACGTTGGTGTCTCGCGAGCCGTGAAGGGCATGCTCGCCGGCGAAATGTTCATTGCGTATATCGGCATTGGTGCGGAACTACGACGCTATGGTACCCGTTTCGATGTGGCGAGGGTGTGGGGTATTCTACTGTTTATTATTCTGCTTTCGACGCTGCTGTTGGCGATTTTCGATCTCAGCACCCGTCGGTACCGGTTAGCGAGCGGTGAAACAGATTTCGCGGCACGATGATTGTCGGTGGCTGGGTTATGTGTAGCTGTAACGTTGCATCCAATCGGCAGCAAGCGTTTCGACCTGTTCGATTTCCGCCTCGGTTAGGACGTGTCGATGCTGACCGATTCGTTGTGGGTCAGCTAAATGGAAGCCGAAGCCGTCTGCCGGGAGTTCGAGATAGTTGGCAAGCGCTGTTGCGGTCGATGCTGGGTCGGTGAGTACGGTTTCGTACCGCAGGATGAGGGCGTTGGCATCGAGCTTCTGCAAGTCGTGGATGCACGCCATGCACATGATCCAGTGCTGGGTTGCCTTTTCGACCGTGTTGTACTGTCTTAGCCCAGCACGCCGACCCCAGTCATCGGGGTTTCGAAAACGAACCATCATCGAGGCCACCACATCGCGAGGGTCACGGTAGATGAACACACATTTCGTATTGGGTGCGTGAATAAATTGCGGGTACGCTAGGAGATAACTCGGATACTTGTCTCCCACGTAACGGGCGTGCGGTTTCTGTAGCGCATTCGCCATCGCATCTTTGACCATGGGTAGCGTCACCGGATCATCGAACGCGAAGTTTGACCACAGGTAACGAACGTAGCGCCACAACATCGCGCGGTTCTCGGCGATACGGCGACGGCTCCGCCTTCGTACAAGCACGCGTGTCACCGCAAAACAGTGCAACCACACAGAAAGCTTGAGCAAACGCAAGGCCTGAAATTCCGAATAGACGAGTGCAATGTCGGGGTGCGCTGCCAGCGCCGATCGCAGAAATGCCGTCCCAGCGCGCGGTATGCCACCGATGACGAGCAAACGCGGCACGTATTTTTCTGTGCGAGTCGTGGGTTTCATACTGTGTGCAGTTTGCGTGGTAACATACACGGCGAGAACAACAACTTTGGGAACTTGCCTGGGTGACTTCTGTTTTTTCGCTCGTTACGGCTTATATCAACTATGCGACGCAGTTGCGTGGCTTCTTGCGGACGACTGAAACACCGCAGAGCATATTAGAACACGCCCGCCGCGATGTCACAAACCGTGAGGACCACTTCCTCGCCACATTGCAGCGCAATGTCTACTCCTATCCACGTAGCCCGTATTTGCAGATGTTGCGTGCAAAGGGGATAACACGGGATGACATCGTCCGTTGGATGGGCCAGCAAGGCCTTGAGGCAACCCTCGAGCAGTTGTTGGACGAGGGCATCTACGTCACATTCGAAGAACTCAAGGGGCGCGCGCCTATTCGCCGTGATTACCTCGAACTCGACACCGTTGCCGAAGACTTTGACAACCCGAGTGTGCGGCCAGCGCTCTACGGTGCGTCGGGTGGGTCGACCGGTGTGCCGACGCGTCATAAAATGGATATTGATCATATTCTCTCCAATGGACGGCATACGCTGCTCACCTATGTGACGCACGACTTGTGGGATGCCCCTGCCGCATCGTGGCGAGGGTTATTGCCAGATAGCGGTTGCATCACTCTCTTGTTGCGGCAGCATCTCACGGGGCGCCCGATGGAGCGGTGGTTTAGCCCCCTCCGCTGGGCACAGGCACCACCAAAGTGGTATAACACGCTCATGTCTCGCGTCTCGGTGACGATGATGAACGTATACGGCGCGCAAGCCCCGTATCCCGAGTACCTGCCCCACGAAAATCCACTGCCACTGGTCCAATGGGCGGCAGGTGCCGTCCAACGAGAGGGTAAGGCGCTCGTACGTGCCAGCGTCTCGAAGGCGGTCCGGGCGAGCATTTGCGCGCAAGACAACGGTATTTCGCTGGCGGGGGTTACCTTCATGGGCGGCGGCGAGCCTGTGACCAAGGCCAAAAGTGCTGCCATCGAAGCAAGTGGTGCCCGACATATTCCCTACTACACCTTCAACGAGGGCGGTGCGATTGGCTTGGCATGCGCACACGCCTCCACACACGATGACTTGCACTTCAATGCTGCACGTTATGCACTCATCCTGCAACCCACGACAGTCTTCGATGAAACGGTCGAAGCTTTTTGTCTAACATCCTTGTTGGATAACCCGCCTCGGATGCTCATCAATGCCCAATCGGATGACTTCGGTGAGGTGGTGCACCGTCGTGGTTGCGGTTGTCCGCTCGATGAGGTAGGGTTGCATACGCACCTTTACACTGTGCGCAGCTATCGAAAGCTCACGGGCGAGGGCATGACGCTGCTCGGTAGCGATGCGACGCGCATTCTCGAACACGATTTGCCCGTGCAGTTTGGTGGCGGCCCGCTCGATTATCAACTGGTGGAAGAGGAAACGAGTGCTGGCATCACACGCCTGTTTCTGTATGTTCATCCGCGCTTACCATTGTCGGAGGGTGATGAAGCAGCCCTTGCGGATGCCTTCTAAGCCGGTATGCGTGCGGCTATTGGAGCGTCTAAATTGCCGCAATCGGAGTTTGTTCAGACGCGTACGGTGGGGGTGCGGCGGCAAGCGCCGATTCTCTCACCACGGGGGAAGCACTTTCCGATCCGCACACTGCACTTTAATAAGCGGGCTGCACAACCAGCAACATCAAAAGACGTGGGCAATCCGTCGAGACAATAGCGTTCACCAAGAGATTTTTTGCGATGACGAACTCACGTTCCATTTGGCATAGCCGCCCTGTACTGATAGCGATCCTGCTTGCGTTTCTTTGGGGTCTCTGGGGTCTCCCAGCAGTCGCTCAGGAAGATGACCTGCCGGTAATTCGCTTTGGCACAAGTGAGGACATTGGCATCAACGATGCCGTGCGGCTCTTAGCGGTCGAACGCCTGCGTGAGCAAGGGTACACGGTCGAGATGACCGCCTATGCCGAGTCGGTGTTTGCCGTGGAAATGATGGCGCGTGATGAGCTTGACATTGCCACGTTTTCGATCCGCACGTTGTGGGGTGCTGCTGGTACAGGCATCGACGTTGTCACTGTGATGCAGGATTTTGGTATGGACTTCGTTTTGGTAGGTACCCAAGACATCACAAGCTGCGACGACTGGAAAGGGCGTCGTGTCGTATACAATGCGCCGACATCGCTCACCGCGAGTATCGGTACGTACTACTTCCAAAACATCTGCCCAGGTGCAAACCCAGAGATTTTGTTTATCGCCGGCTCCAGCAACCGAGCCGCAGCATTGCTAACCGGTGCGATCGACGCGACCGTGGTTCATCTCGACTCCGCGCTGCGAATCATCGACGAAGCCCCCGATGAATTCACAGTTTTGGTCAATCTGCGCGAGGAATTGCCCTGGCTCGTTGGGTCGGGTGTTCATGTGCGCGGCGGCTTCGCCGAAGAACATCCTGAAGTTGTTCAGGATGTGGTCAATGCGTTTGTGACGACTTCACTCAGCATCGAAGCGGACCCCACCGTATTTATCGCCGAAGCAGCCAATCTCCTCGACGAAGACCCTGAAGAAATCGGTTTTGTCGTCGAAAATTACAGCGCCGCCGGTTTGTACGACCTTGCCGAGACCTTCGCCGACGATTCGGCACACTCACTGGCTTTCTTCAAGGAGCAGGGCAACATCCCTGCCGATGTCGACATCGATGACTTGATCGATTCATCCTACTTCGGGTTGGCATTGATGGCGTACGAAGCAGAGTAGTAGCC
>CAYSVE010000576.1:0-4117 GCA_964434365.1 uncultured Anaerolineaceae bacterium
TCTCGCCGAAGCCGATCGTCGATTTTACCGGGTTGGCCTCCTCGCCCGTGTCGAGCACGTCGTAGAGGTACGTATGATGCTCCACCACGGCGCGCGCCCAGCCCCCCACTGCCCAGGTGATATGTGCCCTCGGGTAGTGGCGGCGTAGCGCATCGAGGGCGGCGGTAGCCATCATCACATCGCCGATACAGCACGGACGAATTAAGACAATGCGTTGGGGGTCGGTCGGTGGCTCGACCGTCGTCGGCAGCACCCGCGCGAGTGTCTGGTAACTATTGGTGAACAAGGTCACGCCTCCGCGATGATTGGCTCCAGCACGGCTTCGATGTCCGCGAGTGTTTCGGCGCGGACGAGGCGATTGCGCACCGTTTTCTCACCCGGCGCGTCCAGTCGATACTTGCCAAGCTGCCCGCGCAACTCCCGCACGGCGATGTGCGGCGGCAGAACAGTTTTTTCCAGGGTAAGGTAGGCGTGGCGCAGCGCAATCGCGGCTTGCTGGGCACGCGTGGGCGATGGCAACGGCACACCCGTCCGTAGCTCATGTTCCATCTCGCTGAAGACCCACGGCGCACCGAGCGATGCCCGGCCAATCATGACGGCGTCGCAGCCCGTTTCGTGCAGCATGCGGCGGGCGTCATCGGCACAAAACACATCGCCGTTGCCGATGACCGGCACATCACCCACAGCGTCCTTCACCCAACGGATAACCGACCAATCGGCCTCGCCGCCGAAACCCTGTTCGGCGTAGCGTGCGTGGACCGCGACCGCCTGCACGCCCACGGCCTTCGCTGCCACCGCAAACTCGACCGCCGTCATTTCGTCGGCGTTCCAACCGCTGCGCACTTTAACCGTCACCGGCACGGCCACCGCATCGACGACAGCAGCGACCACCGCCTGCGCCGTCTCGACATCGCGCAGCAGCGCCGCGCCGCCGCCCTTCTTCGCGACCTTCGGCACCCAGCAGCCCATGTTGATGTCGATGATGTCGGCGCCGTGGTCTTCGACGATGCGCGCGGCCTCGGCCATGTGGGCCGGGTCGTTGCCGAACAACTGCACCGCGACCGGACATTCGTCCGGCGTCCAGTCGAACATGCCCAGGGTTTTCTGGCGGCTGCCGTTGTACTGCATCGCGTTGCTGCTGATGAGTTCGGTACACACGAGGCCCACGCCGCCGAGTTGCCGGGCCAGTGTGCGGAAGGCCGCATTGGTGTGCCCGGCCATCGGCGCGAGCGTGAGCGGCACCGCGATGGGCACGCCGCCGATGGCCAGCGGACGCAGCGCTACTTGTGGGGGTGTGGGTTGCGTATCCATACGGCTGTTTATAACGATACGCGTGCACCCGGTCAAGCGCAGAACCTATAAAATCCGTATGGGTTGTAGGGCAGGCGTATGGTACGTGTGGTCGGTTGTGCGTTCGGCGGGGGCCACGACCACAAGAAACCTATCAGGTTACGCGTCCGCCGAGGTACGGTGCATATAATGCGACCAGAGCAACTTGCCTGCGAGGCTGGTGAGACGTAGCGCGTCGCCAATTACACTTGGGTGATGCAGTCGCGACTGATCCAGGCGTTGTCTGCTGGAAATCGTCAACACACCGATGACCGCCGTGCGCGACTCATCGAAGATGGGAAAACCAGCGATCGAGCGAATGCTAAGCACCTCCGAGGCTTGTGTGTCCGTCATACCGAAGGCTTTCTTGAGTGCCTCGCGCCGTTCTTCGCGGTCATCTTCGGCAATGTCTTCGAAAAACGGTACTCGCTCTAAAGTAATTTGCCCGACTAGCCCCTGACGGCCGGGCTGTTCGGTGGCGAAATCGAGTTCAAGCTCACTACCACTAAACCCCTGCGATGCCGCAATGGCATAGGCCACGTCTTTCCGTTGGTAAAAAATCGCCGAGCGCACGTAGACGCTATCGCCGATAATCGGCAGCGGTAGCAACCGAGCAACACCGGCGGTCGTCCGCAGCGCAGCATAAACATAATAGGGAAGTGGGTCGCGTACATCGGCGAGCAACGTCTCGATACCCTGGGCAATTTTGTAAACTCTAACTAGTGAGGCGTACAACGTCTGTTCGAAGTTAGGGTCGGCACCGCGTGGCATGGGGTGGTCGACGGCCAGGATGGCGTGTAAAGTGCGCAACCCGTCGTGGTTGGCGAATAACGGTATCGTGATGACGTACACCAAGTCGGGCACAATCGTGCGCTGTTCGCGGGTTAGGTCGTCGCAATTCCACTCATCGGGAGACATTTCGAACGGATACCAGACATCGTTCTCGCCGTTTTCCCACGTAAGGCCAATAAACCCGCATCCCCGCTTGAACCGGAAGCGTAACTCTTCATTCCCGAAGCGATCGGAGGCAGCGATCATGTACATTTCCTCCGTCTCTTGGTCCAGGAAAAAGAGGCAGGCGCGCGCCTGTGTACGAGAAACACTATCGGCAGCAGCACGCACGAACTTTTCCAGTTGCGTTACGATATTGGCTTTGGGTGGACCTTGTCGAACATTGACCATGTGGTACGATGCCTTCCGGGGGTAACAAAGAAAGTTAAAGGTTAAAATATAACTCCATTCTACTACACTACCCATAAATTATACCGGAAACGAGCTATATCAATTTGGGCATATAGCCCGATTCTAACGACAATTTTATTGTCAATTTTGTCCATGTGCTTTATAATTGTGTTAAGAAGGTCGTTATTTAGTTACATTAACCAATGAATCATCCTATTGCTACACATGTACAAACTGTAGGAAGATCGGTCTTGAATTTCGTCTACTCTGTCGATGACAGCAGGATGCTCTGTAGATCATAATTCGATGGAGTTAATTACTTGACCTTATAGGGTTCGTAGTCTCTCAATCATCCCATACCAAAGGGCGGGTCCCCATGTCGAAGAAGATTCCGTTTCGAATCAATCGGAAGGCAAAAGTTGTCTACGAAGTCGACATCGACGACAGCGTAGAGCACATCCCCATTACACCAGATGTGAAGAAGCTCATCCTGGAGCAGGCGACCGACGACGATGAACGCCAGATTCTTCAGGATGCGATCGATCGGGTGAACCGCAACGGCAACGGCAACCACGACTAGCCAGCACCCACAACACCCAAAAACTTCAAGGCCCCTTGCACATACAAGGGGCTTTTTTTGTTGGGACGCAGTTAGCGCATTGCGGTATTCAGCGATGTTGGCAGAAACTAATCCACCAGTAGTGCCCGCCACTGCCGCCGAACCATCGCCACGAAGGCGGCGGTCGGGGCGTCGAGGTCGCGGCCCTCGGCGCAAATCAACAGCGGCTCATTGAACATCTGCGGCAGGTCCGTCACATCGAGGAAGGTCAGCCCGCCGCTATCGACGTAGGCCTGCACGTAGCTCTGCGGCAGAAAGGCCACCCCGCGCCCCTCCAACAAAATGCCCACGGCCATCTGCGCAGGGATGACGATCATCGCACCGCCGCTGCCCTGCCGGGCCTGCTCCGCAATGCCCTCGACCAGCGCGGTCACGTGCTTGCTCAGGCTCACACGATAAATCGTGTGCTGGTACAGGTCTTCGAGCGTGAGCGGGCCGCGTTTCGTGAGGGGATGTCCACTCCCCACAACGGCCCGCACCGGCTCCTGAAAGTGCGCCAGCACCCGCATCCCGTGGTCCCATAGGGGGGCCGCCGTCAGGCCGAGGTTGGCCGTACCCCGGTGCAAATGCGCCAAAATCGACTGGCCGATGCGCAGCCGAATCGTGATATCTACCGAGGGGTACTCGCGTCGGAAACGGGCGAAGGGCTTCGGCAACAGCACCATCGCAATCGTGTCGATGGCGACGACCGCCACCCGCCCCGCCGTGCCCTCAAGGTGCCGCTGCACCACCTGCGCGCCGTCGGTCACCGCGCTGAGGGCGCGTTCGGCGTACGGCAGAAAGGTCTGCCCCATCGGCGTGAGGCGTAGGCCACGCCCGCCGCGCTCGAACAGCGGTCCGCCAAGTTCGGCTTCGAGCTGCGAGACGCGCACGCTCACCGCCGGTTGTGTAAGGCCGAGCGACTCGGCAGCACGGGTGAAGCTGCCCTCGCGGGCGACAGCCTCGAAGGCTTGCAGTTGTCCCAGTTCCATAGGCACCATTTATCGG
>CAYSVE010000577.1:0-4089 GCA_964434365.1 uncultured Anaerolineaceae bacterium
ACCGGTCGAGGTGCGCACGCGCGCACCCTTCGGCATGTTTTCACGCCGTGCGCAGGTCGAGGTGCCCACCACGGCCCTCGTGTACCCCGAGGTGCGCCCCCTGCAAAAACTCCAACTGCTCGACCGTCACCCGGTTGCACAAACCGCCGCCAGTCGAAGCGGCTACGGTAGCGAAGTCCTCGGTGTGCGGCCCTACCGCCCTGGCGACTCGCCCCGGCATGTGCACTGGCGCAGCGTCGCGCGGACGGGCCAGCTTGTGAGCAAGGAGTTCGCCGAGGAAACACAGCCCGGCCTTTCGCTCGTGTTGGACCGCTACACGCCCCACCCCACCGATGACAAACACACCCCGTTCGAGTGGGCGGTGAAGGCCACCATCAGCGTGGCAGAATACGGGTTTCGCAAACGGTATCCCCTCCACCTCAGTGCCGACCCGGACGGCCTCGCCGTGCCGTGGGGACCAATAAGCTGGGACGGCCTCATGCAATACACCGCCCGCGTGAACGAACGCTACGAGGCGGCGTTGCCGTCTCTCTTAGCTGGGGGTGGGCTGAGGCAGTTCGTGGCGGTAACCGTCGCCTGGCCCGATGACGCGCTGGTGATTCCACTGCTTGCCTTGAAGAACACTGGCCACAACCTACTCGTCATCCTCGCCGACCCGGCGACATTCCCCGACGGTGGGTCATCTGCCGAGGGGTTGGCGGAGCGCCTGCGCGCCGAAGAAATCGATGTGGTGCAGTTGACCTTTGGGGAGGATTGGGCGCGGCAAATTGAGGAGCCGCAGTAGGGCAGTCTACTGCGGCTGCGGCAGGCGTCGACTATAGCAGCGCGTACAGGCTTTCGTTGACGTAGAGCACCTGCACCCGTTGGCCGACCTTCGGCGGACGGCGCTTACGCGTATGGTAGGTCCCGATAGTGGGCTTACCGTTCGCCAGCACGAATGAGACCGTGATGACGGTGTCTCGCCCCATTTTCTCGCTCGCGGTTACGTTGCCCCACACCAATACCCCATGCTGTCGTAGCGCCAGGAAACGACTTTGCGCCGTGCGGTTCATCGTGTAACCCTGCCAGCCACTCATAACGAGGAACAACCCGACCAACGAACTCACGACGGCAAAACCAGCCACCGTCACATGAACTTGCAGGTACAGTAGCCCGACACTGCCCAGCGACACACTGAAGCAAATCGCGCCTACTGCCATGACGAGGAGCGGACCGCATCCGGCTCCAACGCCCGTGCTTTCATCGAGTTGTGCAAGCCGGTTGAGGTTGCGGAAGATCTCGCCGTGTGGCTCGATCCGACGTGTTTCCCCGGTAGCGAAGTGCCGGTTGCTAGGCGCAATGTATTTGACGCCGCGCGATTCCCGTCTGAGCACATTGCCATCCCTCCTACTAAACCACCTACATGGTTAGTGTACGGTTTCGGTAGTGCGCCCAGCCCCCTAAGTATTGGGGGCTTTACGAAAAACTTGTCGACAAGCTGTTTAAATATCACCTTCCTCGGGCATCGTGTTTACTACACGCCCCTTCGCCGAGAGGTCACGGCCTTCCAAACCGGGGTGGTCTGGTGGATACCACTCCGCCCGAAACACCTGATTCGGACGGTCGAAAGGGTCTGCGCGGTTGGTGGGGCGCTCAGCGTCTTCGTTGGTGTATTGCCACACGACCTCCCCCGCCGGGTTCACCTGGAAGATGCGCCCTTTGTCGCCCTCGGTGATGAGCGTGTTGCCGTTCGGCAACCGCTGAACGCCGGAAATCACGCGCGAAAAGAAATCCGACGGCGAGTCGGCGATATACTCCCACGCGATCGTCGCCGGCTCGGTGGTGTAGTATCCGCCACCCAGCCGGGTCGGCAGTGCCAGTATCGACGACCCGTGAGTATGGGCGTAACGACTCGTGGCCGTTATCAAAGATGAGCACACGCCCTTCGCCGGGCCGCCCCACTGGAATCCAGTCCGGGTCGTGTTGATAGAAGAGTTGTAACGGCGCATCGACACCGTACGTGGCAGGGTTGCCATAGCGATACAACAGGTCGCCGCCACGGCCCCCGGTGCTACCGGCGGCCAGGGCCTCCTCGCGAGAGCGATACTGCCACGCCAGGATGAGAATGTTACCGTTCGGCAGCACCTCGAAGTCGTGATGTTGCACGTGCTCATCGTTGGAAAATTCATACGACCACACGATGTTGCCGTCCCAATCAAATTCTTCCAGCAGCCCGCCTCGTCCCAAACCCGTATCGAACCGCTCCGACGGAATTTGCGCACTACGCAAGATGTTACCGTTCGGCAGCATGTACAGCGCTCGCCCCGGCAAATACGCCGACTCCCAGCGATTGATGAGTCGGCCTTCAGTGTCGATAAGATAAGTAGTTGTGCGGTTGGTGGGCGCGTATAGGATGTACCCCTCTGCGGCCTCATCCGTGTTCACCTGTAGGCCAAGCTCTGGCGGGCCAAAACGACACGCCGCTAGCAGCATCACCATAAGACCAAGCCAACCGTATCTCATGAGTCGTCGCTTGCCGCTTCTTGTGGGCCGGTGTTGCGAATGCGCCCCTTCGGCGAAAGGTCGCGCCCGGTGAACGCCGGGTAATCGGGCGGGTAGCGGTCGCCACGGAAGATGCGGTTCGGCTCACCTGGCGTGAAGTCCGGGTTGATGTACTCCCACACGATGAGATCATCCGCTCCGCTCAGTTCGATGCAACGCCCACGGCTACCATCGCACACGAGCGTGTTGCCCCCCGGCAATCGCTGCGCGCCGCTCAGCAATTGCGCGAAAAACGGCGCATCCCAACGCCACACGATTTCCGCCTCACCGTAGTCATCCCCACGTATCATCTCCATAACGCTGGAGTTATCCTGCACCCCCTCTTCGCCGTTGTTAAAAACCATGATGTTGCCCGCGCCACGCAACCCTGTGTCGATCCACTCCGAATCGTGCTGCCGGAACAGCGTGCGCTCAGCATCGCTACGATACACGGCAGGGTTGCCATAGCGCCACAGCAGGTCACCGGCGGGGCCACGCGCCTCACTCGTGGAAATGCTGTGGTCGATAATCCAGATTTCGCTGAGGCTACGCGAACTAACCATAATCTGGTCGAGTTCGGCGTTATAGTCGACGGCGTTCATATGAATCCAGTCGCGGCGGCCATCGAAGCCGACGACGTTCAGGTCCACTTTGCCGGGGGTCGCACCCACATCGCCGAAGGTCGGCGCGTTCGAGTCGTAATCCTGGATGATGTGGTCCCACAAGCGCCACTGCCACACAATTTGGTCCGCGACCGGGTCATATTCGAAGACCTGCTCGCTCCATACTGCGCCGTCTTCGTCTTCGGGTATCGTCGCCGGGTCGAGTCCCGCCGCTGCGGTAAGTTCTGGCGCAACGTATTCCCACGCGACCATCAGCACATTGCCGTTCGGCAGCGGCTCCACATCGTGGTGCAAAAACACCAGATCAGTCGCATACTCGAACGACCACACGCGGTCGCCCTCCCACGTCACCATATCGACCATACCGCTGCGCCCCCGCCCCGCCTCGAACTCGTTGGCGGGGCGGGCCAACGTACGCAGCAGATTGCCGTTTTCTAGCAGGTATGCGCTACGAACCGCACTCGTCGCCCGTGGCCATGCATGGACGACCTGCCCGTTGTTGTTAATCAGATAGGTGATGGGACGCGTAAGCGGAGAGAAAAGCACATAGCCTGGCTCCACCACATCGGAGTTGTACAGCACCCCCACGCGCGGTGGCCGGTCTGGCTGCGCAGTTGCGTCCTGTGCAAAGACGGTACCGCTCAGCACCAGCGCAGCCATCAATAATAAGGCGATACGCATCGTAGCCCCCTAAGTTCGATTCCATAGAGAGCAGTGTAGCAGGGAGCTACTCGGAGCGAAATTACGGAGTCGGGTTTACCAGCTAACCAGGAAGGTGCATGAATCTGCCCCGTTACGACGCGCAGGCGCATTGGGGTCAAGTTCCACAAGGAAGTCGACGCTGTCTGCCGGGCGATACTTCTGCACCAACCGATACACAATACCGTAGTCGAGATCGCTGGGATAGGGATTCCGGCACATCATACTACCGCTACGTTCACCCGTT
>CAYSVE010000578.1:0-4079 GCA_964434365.1 uncultured Anaerolineaceae bacterium
TTCAAAGGCGCGGCGAGCTACTATACCATCGAGGTCGATGGCAAAGTTATCGCCAACAGTGCATGGACCTACAACGACCCTACCGCCAGATTTTTGCCCATCAAAGACCATATTGCACTCTACCCGGGTAAGATGGACGCCTGCTATGTCGACGAGGAATTGGTACAGGCACAGGAAGGCGACTTCTACGGCGGCTGGATCACGTCCGACATCGTCGGGCCATTCAAGGGCGCGCCAGGAACCTGGGGTTGGTAGCATTTCCCTATTTCGCAGCCGATACGCCCGTACTATGATGGTTCTATCTTGGAGTCATCTTGGGCACTATGTTTGAGCAAATCGCGTTATTTATCGAAGACGGCATCGCGACCATCGGCTACCCGGGGTTATCGTTGGTTCTGTTCCTCGAGGCATTCGTCCCGCCGCTACCCGCACAGTGGGTCATCCCGTTCACGGGTGTCCTCGTCGCACGCGGAGACTATAGCTTCGTGGGGGCGTTGCTCGCCGGGGTTGTGGGTGAAGTCGGCGGTGCGCTGGGTGTCTACTGGTTAGGGCGTGTCGTCGGCGAAAAACGGCTCAAGAAGCTTATCCACCGCTTCAACCGCTGGGTGCCCATCTCCGATACCGAAATCGACGGGGCGCGCTATCGCCTCAAGCAGCGTGGCTGGGTCTGGATTCTGCTGGTGCGGTTGGTCCCTGCCCCGCCCATTCGCTCCCTCGTCGCCGTGACGGCGGGCCTCACCGGCATCAACGCGCTGTCGTTTACGCTGCTTACCCTGCCGGGGTCGCTCATCAGCGTCGGCGCACTGATGATGGTAGGCGTCAAGCTCGGCGAAAATTGGCGCTCGGTCATCATTAACTTCATGGAGCATCCGCTACTGTGGGTTATCCTCGGCAGTATCGGCGTGGCCACCCTCTTCATCAACCGGTGGCTCGTGCGCCGTCGGCTACGACTCACACAACCTACCGCCCAAACCCACCTGCCAGACTACGACGCCAGCGCCGCCAAGTAGCTATCGAAGTCGTCTTCGGTCATCTCACCGAGCTTCATAAACCGTATCACCCCCTCGCGGTCGATGATATACGTCACGGGCATATTCAGCACCCCGTACTCGTCGTTCACCGCAAGGTCCCGGTCCATGAGGATGGGCACCCCCTCGCCGCCGTACTGCGTAATGAACTCGCGCACCGCTTCGTCGGTGTCGCCTGCGTTCACCGCGACGATCGTCGCTTCGTCGCTGCGCTCGCGCATAAACGCCTCGAAGGCGGGCATCTCACGCTGGCAAGGACCGCACCACGTCGCCCAGAAGTTCAAAAACACGACTTCGCCACGCATCGCCTCCAGCGAGAACGGCTCCCCATCCAGCGTCGTCAATGCGAATGTCGGCGCGGGTCGCTCCACCGGCGGCGGATTCCCCCGATTCGTGTTACCGATCGGTTCCGCCAGCCGAACCGCACCCGTCCCCGCCTCGATCGGCCCGCGTGAGCGCGCATCGGCGAAAATTACCAGCGCCGCCAGCACGAACCCCAACAGCGCGAACAACCCCACGATCAACAGCCCGACACCCCGCCCTGCTTGCGACTGCTGCGTTCCATCGGTCATAGTCTGGTCCATCCATTGACGGTCGATTTCACCGCGATTCTACGGGAAGCGATTTGGTAGGCGCAACGGTCGCTTACGCACGGCGCAACATCCAAATCATGTACGGGCTGCTATCCTCCCGGTACGGCGACCGGTCGTAGTCGCCATTAATTTGCACCCCCTCGAACCCCGTCCGCTCGATTAGCCCTTCGAAGCGCGCCTTTTCCATGAGGTGAAATTGCAGCCTGCTAAACCGCTTGCTCTGCATGATGCCGCGCGCGTCGTACATCTCGAAGAATTCCAGCACATCCACCAGCATCGTATCGGGCAGATGTCGCTGCAACAGCCAGACCATCAGCGTGCCGCCGTCACCGGTTTCGTACTGTGCCGCCAACCGAAGCTGGCCGTCGATACTCTTGAAGCGCACCTGCGGGTTATGCAGCGTGCAGATGAACAACCCATCGTCGGTGAGGTGCTCGTGCACCCGTTGGAGCGCTTGCTCCTGCCCATTCTCGGTTGTAATCTCTGGGAATGCCTGGAACGGAATAATGATCTGCCGAAACTGACGCCCCAACTGCATCGTGCGGGCGTCGGCCTCGCGTACCTCTGCCGACAGGTCTTTCTCCGCCAGTTTGTCGCGCAGCACGTCTAGCATCTCCGACGAGTAATCTAGCGCCCACACCGAAATCCCCGCTTCCAGCAGCGGAAGCGTCAGGCGGCCTGTCCCGGCCATCAGTTCGAGCACATCGCCGTCGGCCTTCTCCGCTTCTTCGACAAAGAAGTCGACATCGTAATCGCTCCGTACAAACTCATCGTACAAATCGGCGATGCGTGCGTAATGCTCCTGAGACATGGTTTCACCTCGGTTCGGATGTGCAAAAAACTAGTGTTACAATGTGACCAACCTTTACCGATTTTAGATCATCGCCGCCACACCAGCCACACGCCGGTGACCATCGACGCAGAGGACCACCCAATGACGACCCAGACCGACTTTCCCGCTCATCTCGTCGTTGCGTTCTGTACCGCCCTCGCCGAGCGGGGTGTCATCATCTGGCTCGATGGCGGTTGGGCCGTCGACGCACTCCTCAACGAGCAAACTCGCCCCCACAGCGACCTCGACATCACAATCCAGAAGGCGGACCTGCCGGTGATGCACCAACTGCTCGCCGATTGGGGCTACACCGCCGTTCCTCGTGACGACACGCGCCCGCACAACTTCGTGCTGGGCGATGATGAGGGCCACCTCATCGACGTGCACGTCATCGTGCTCGATGAAGACGGCAACGGCCTCTACGGCGATGACGATTTGTACCCAGCCGAAGCGCTAACCGGCATCGGCGTGGTGGAGGGGAAAAACGTGGACTGTATATCGCCAGCCTGGCTCGTGAAGTTCCACAGCGGCTACCCGCCCCGAGCGATCGACTTCCACGATGTGCGGGCACTGTGCGCAAAATTCGGCCTCGAACTTCCTGAGGCGTATCGCTAATTCACCTGCGTCGCGGGAAGTGTGAGGTCAACTGGTAGCACGGTGTTGGGTGCAGTCGGTCGGGGAACGACAAAACACAAAATCAACAGCGCTATCGCAACAAGCCCAACAAAAACTTATCCTGTAGCGTACTCGAAACACCCCACCTCGCTTCTTCGTTTTCGTCGCCATAACCTATCACCGCAGCGCTCGGTAGGGGCAGGGGCGCAGGCGAGACCCACGTCGAGCCTCGCCCTAAACATACCCAATAATGCGGTTCCGCCGCCGCCGCTACAATGTCAGCAGCCCCAGCCGAGCACCCCGCACCACGGCCTCGGTTCGGCTGGCAGCCCCCAGCTTGCTCAATATCGCGTTCACATGGAACTTCACCGTGTGCTCGGTGATGTTCAGTTCGCGGGCGATGGTCTTGTTCGGCAAGCCCTCAGCGATGAGTTCTAGCACCTCGGTTTCGCGCGGTGTCAACGTGATGGAGGTGTCCTCGGTGGTAGCTGGCGCGAACACGAACGATGGGTCCAGCACGACAAGGCCCGCAGCGACTGCGCTCAGGGCAGCGTTCAGTGTGTCCTGGTTGGCACCACGCGGCAAAATGCCGTACGGGACGTTATTGTCGTCGCCGCTCAGCAGCGCGATAGCATCGTTGGCGTACTCTCCATCGGGTATGAGGACCACCGTCGGCAGCGGCGGGCCTTCATCCGGTATGGCCGGGTCCCAGCCCAGGTCCCACAGCGCGACATCGGGCAGGTACGTTTCCAGCAGGTCGTCAGCGGGGTCACTCACCTGCCCTACCACCGCCTCCCCCATCAGCGAGACCAACCCCGCGCGCGCCAGCGGGTCCTCCGCGATGATCAGAATGCGTACTACGTCGAGTTCATCCATGCTACCCAGCGTACGCCACCCGGCGTAAGAGCCGCGGTGGTTCTTAACACCGGTTCGGTTTGCTATAACCATGTCCTATAGCATTCGCACGGAGATGGCGCCATGACGGACTGGAAGGACGCAGTCGACGGGCTG
>CAYSVE010000579.1:0-4075 GCA_964434365.1 uncultured Anaerolineaceae bacterium
AGCCGGTATCAGTTCCGTGGCGATAACCACCTGTTCTTCTGGCTGTTGACGAACGGCATGGCCCCCGGCGCGGTCTTCTTGCTGCCGTATGTCGAGCTTTACAGCAGCATCGAGCTGTTCGATACGCCCTACGCGGTGGCGCTGGCACACACGCTCTTTAGCGTGCCCCTCGCCATCTGGATTTTAGAGGGCTTTATGTCTGGCATACCCAAGGCCATCGACGAAACAGCTTACATTGACGGCTACAGTTTTGGGCACTTCTTCCGAAAAATCTTCATGCCGCTCATCGGGCCGGGCATCGGGGTGGCGGCGTTCTTCAGCTTTTTGTTTAGCTGGGTGGAACTGCTGCTCGCGCGGACGCTCACCGCATCGCAGAGTAAGCCGATCGTGGTGCAGCTTAGCCGCAGCCTCGGTGCCGATGGCTGGGACTGGGGCGTGATCGCCGCTGCCGGTATTTTGATGATTATCCCCGGCGCGGTGCTCATCTACTTTGTGCGTAACTACCTGGCGAAGGGCTTCGCCCTGGGGCGGGTATAACCATGACACTCTTTACTGCGGGTATTTTCGAAGTTGGGATTCTGTCGTTGGTGTTGCTGGCCATCGGCATCGCAGCGACTGTCACCGCCATCTGGAGCGACCTCATCACCGTGCCCGAAGGTGCGGGGAACATCCAAACGATGTTGTTGGGGCGTGGGAACCGCGTGTTCGTCGGCGTGGCCTTCCTCATGGTGGGGTTGGCGCTCGCGCTCGACCTCAGTTGGATGCAGTGGACGTGGCCGACGGCGCTGTTCTTCATCGGCCTGTTTAGCCTGCTGCTGGTTATGACGGCGTGGGACATCCTGTCGCCGACGGGGCACCCGAAGGGCTTTCTGCCGATCCCGTTTAGCCGGGGCGAGCGTCTGTTCCTCAGCTTTATGATCTTCTTCGGCACGTTGGTCCTGTGGGGCGCGTTTTTGCCGGAGGTATCGCTGTGGTTCGGGCTGGGCCTGGCGGCTGTGCTGATCGCGGTCGTGGCGAAGTTCGGCTAGGTTGCGTAAACCGGGTGGCGCCACACCTGCATCGGGCGGGGTAGGGGGCGAGGCCATGCCTGGCCCGCAACCACCGACATGCCTCGCCCGCCAGCAGCACCGAATATGTTGTGAGTCCACGGGTCCCAGTGGACCCGATAACTCAAAATCGGGTCATGAGCGGGAGTGCACACCGCGCATGATGTCGCCTTTAGCATCAATCAAATCGCTATCCAAAATAAGAGGACCGTCTAAATGAAGTATGCACGTTTACTGATATTGCTGAGCCTCGCTGCTCTGTTGGTGATGGCCATCCCCTTCACCACCGCGCAGGACGACATGGCTGAGCGCATGGCCGCTGCCGAGCGCTGGATCGACGAAGAGTTTACGCTCTCCGCGATTAGCCGCGACGAGCAGCTTGCCGAGATGGAGTGGTTCATCCAGGCTTGCGAGCCGTACCGGGGCCTCAGCATCCGTTCGGCGGCTGAGAACATCCGCACGCACGTTTACGAGAGTGAAGTGCTGACGGTGGCCTTCGAGGAAATCTGCGGTATCGAAGTGACCCACGACATCATCGGTGAAGGTGACGTTGTGGAGCGCCTGCAAACGCAGCTTAACTCCGACGAGGTGCTTTACGACATCTACGTTAACGACGCCGACCTCATCGGCACCCACCTGCGCTACGGCCAAACCGTCAATCTGTCCGATTACATGGCCGGTGAAGGGGCCGAAATTACCAACCCGAACCTGGACCTGGACGACTGGCTTAACCTGGAGTTCGGCCAGGACTACGAGGGGAATATCCTTCAGTTGCCCGACCAGCAGTTCGCGAACCTGTACTGGTTCCGTATCGACTGGTTCACCGACCCATTCATCATGGAGCAGTTCGAAGCCATTTACGGTTACCCGCTGGGTGTGCCGGTGAACTGGGCTGCCTACGACGACATCGCCAACTTCTTCACCAACGAAGTGCGCGGCACCGAGGACGACGAGCCGGGCTTCATCAACGGTGTGAAGGTGTATGGCCACATGGACTACGGCAAGAAGGACGTGTCGTTGGGTTGGCGCTTCACCGACGCCTGGATGTCCATCGCTGGTATGGGTGACGTTGGCCTGCCGAACGGCCTCCCGGTCGACGAGTGGGGTATCCGCGTGGAAGACTGCGCGCCGGTTGGCTCCAGCGTGACGCGTGGCGGTGCCATCAACGCCCCGGCAGCGGTTTACGCCCTGCAAACCTACATCGACTGGCTGTACGACTACGCGCCGCCGCAGGCTGCCTCCATCACCTGGAGTGAAGCTGGCCCGGTGCCGAGCGAAGGGTATGTCGCCCAGCGTGTGTTCCAGTACATCACCTGGCTGAGTGACCCGTCCTTCCGCGAGCCGGGTAGCCCGGTGGTCGGCGAAGATGGCGAGTTGCTGTGGCGTGTCGCCCCGACCCCGCGCGGTCGTTACTGGGACGAGGGGATGAAGGTCGGTTACCAGGATGCTGGTAGCTGGACGATCCTCAACAATGTGCCGGCAGAGCAGCGCGACGCGGCCTGGCTGTGGGCACAGTTCGCCTCCTCGAAGACCGTTGCCCTGACCAAGTTCCTCGAGGGTGGTACGCCGGTTCGCCGCTCGACGGTGTTCAGCGACTACCTCACCGAGAACAGCGCGCAGTTCGGTGGTCTCATCGAGTTCTATCGTAGCCCGGTAGAGCCGCAGTGGACGGACAGCGGCCCGAACGTGCCGGACTACCCCAAGCTGAGCCAGCTTTGGTGGGAGAACATCGCCAGCGCCATCACCGGCGAAGCGACTGCCCAGGAAGCGCTCGATAACCTCGCTGAGCAGCAGGACGCCATCATGGCCCGCCTGGAGCGCGCCGGTTTGCCGGTTTGCGGCCCGGTCCTCAATGAGGAAATGGACCCTGAGTTCTGGCTGAGCCAGCCGGGTTCGCCGAAGGCCGAGCGCCCGGCAGAAGACCCGATCACCGTGCCGTACGAGGAACTCCTTGCGGAGTGGACCTCCTAGGTACGTCGTGAGCCATAGCACTTAAACTTCTTTTGCGGTGGGGCCGTATGGCCTCACCGTTTTTCATGGCCTCGCTGCTTTTCTTCTGTAACCTTTTTTACTGTACTTCGCGTTTCATTGGGCGTATATTGCGACGTGTATAAACAGGTGCATTCGAAGGACTGCCTGCTATGGCCGAATGGCTGAACTACGTCGACCGGGTCGGTGAACACACTGTCACGGGTGACTTACGTATACTCCCCAAACTACAAAGCCCGCAACTGAAAAACGAACGCGACATCCTTGTATGGCTGCCGCCCAGCTACGATGCACAGCCCGACCGTCGCTACCCGGTGCTATACATGCACGACGGCCAAAATTTGTTCGATGCGAAGACGAGCTTCAGCGGCGAGTGGCGCGTCGATGAGACGATGACCGCCCTCGCCGCCGAGGGCCGCGAAGCGATTATCGTGGGGCTACCGAATACGGGTCGCACGCGCATTAGCGAGTACAGCCCCTTCGCGCGCGGCGACGATTACCTGTGCTACATCACCGATACGGTGAAGCCCATTGTCGATGCCGACTTCCGTACCCTACCGGACGCGCCGCATACGGGCCTCGCGGGGTCATCGCTTGGCGGGTTGATCACGCTGTATGGGTTCCTCAGCCGGGGCGATGTGTTTGGGCTGGGTGGGGCCTTCAGCCCATCGTTTTGGGTGGGGCAGGGGCGCCTGTATGGTGCCATCGACCGATACGCTTACGGGAGTGGCAAACTCTACATGGATATCGGCACGCGCGAGGTGGAAGCCGTTGCGGTGGAGGGTGCCAGCGCCGGGCGTTCTACGCGGAATGCGCGGTATGTAGGGGGTGTGGCCCGGCTGTACGAGAGGCTGCTACAGCGCGGCTATACCGACGACACGCTGCTGTACGTCGAAGATGAGGGTGGTGCACACAACGAGCAGGATTGGGCGCGGCGTCTGCCGGAGGCGTTGCGTTTTCTGCTGCCAGTTATAGCATAGGCGCTAATACGCGCCATCGCGCAGTAGCACGCGCGGCACCGTCCGCAGCAGAATTTCGGC
>CAYSVE010000580.1:0-4074 GCA_964434365.1 uncultured Anaerolineaceae bacterium
GGGATGGGTTGGAGGGAAGCGAGCGGACGATCGCCGTGCCGATCATCCTGCGCGGTGAGGTCATCGGCTCGATGGAAGTTACACCGGACGAGTCCTTCGATGAGATGGACACGGTGGAGATGATGCGCGCTGTGGCCGAACGCCTCGCAGTGGGCCTGGACAATGCGCGCCTGTTCGAGGGTGCCCAGGAAAGCACGGCCTACGAGCAGCGCATCAACAGCATCGTGAGTAACTATCAGAGCGCGGAGACGATCGACGACTTGCTGCGCATTACCGTCTCCGAACTGAGTAAAACCTTTGGCTCAGAGCGGGCGTCGATTCGCCTCAGCAGCCAACCTACCGAAAACGGTACGAGCACAGGACGTTTACCCTAAATGTTCGAGCGCCTTGTTTATAACTTACTGGACCTGCGTCATCCGTATCGCGAGCCGTTGCTCCGCCAGCAGGCGCGGGCGCTTGTGGTCATCAATGCTGTTATCATCATCGCCATGTTGGGCTGGTATGCCCTGGTTGGGGTGCCACGGCTCGTCGAAACGGGGCGTATCGGCACACCAAACGAAGTATTCCTGGTGATCGTGTTGCCGTTAGCCTCGCTGGCCTCGTATTGGTTTGTCCGGCGTGGTCGTGTCGAAACGGCATCGGCGTTGTTCATCCTGGCAACGATGGTGTTCTTCGCGGCGGGGTTGCCCGTTTGGGAGCGCCTGAGCCACCCCAATATCCTGTTCATTGTGTTGCCAGCCGTTTCCGCAGCGACGATCCTCAATCGCAACGGCGCGATTCTCTCTGCGATATTGCTGGGGCTGCTGGTGATTGTCGCAGCCCTTGCCGAGATCAACACCGCCACAGCTATCCCGCCGAGTACGACCTTTGTCAACGTCGTGGAAATCATCCTTTTGACGGGGGTGGCAATGGGGCTTTCGGGTGTCTTTGTGCGGTCGACGGCGCACGCCGCCCGCACCGCAATGGCCGATAGCCAACGCCTACGCTGGATCATCGAGACGACTTTGGTCGACAACCCTACAAACGTCGACGAGATCATTTCGGGGTCGGTCAACATTTTGCTGGGGCAGTTCAACTACGATTATGTGCAGGTTTACCTCGCGAACGACACCGAGGAACTAGAGCGCAAAGCACGGACTGGTATCGGCACTAGCCCGAACGACCCGTTCAATCGGGTGAGCATGGGCGATGCTAACGTCATTGCCGAAGTCGCCCGGCTTCAGAAAACCATTCGCGTGATTCCTAACGATGCCGAAAGCCGCAAGCATCACTTCCAGCAGTCCATTCGGCGTAGTGTCACGATCCCGATGGTGTATCAGAATAAACTCTATGGCGTGCTCGACGTGCAAAGCACCAAGGACACACCCATCGCGGAAGATGAACTTGAGTTGCTAGACGTGCTCGCGCGCCAGCTAGGGGCGAACCTGGCGCAGGCCCAGGCCCAGCGCGAACTTCAACGCAACCTCGAAGAACAACTGGCAGAAACCAACCGGTTGCAAAATCAACTGTCGCAAGCACAGGCCCAGCGTCAGCAGCTTGTCACCCGTGTGTGGAGCGACTATCTGCAAGATCAGGGCCGTGCCGACATCGGCTTCGACCTGAGTGGCCCGAACATCCGCCCGGCGAGTAGCATGCCGCCGACGATGAAGCGAGCGCTGGAAAGTGGCGATGTTTACACCACAATCGAAGACGGTGAAAAGCTCATCAACGTGCCAATTATTCTGCGTGGGCAGGCCATCGGGGCGATGACGTTCGCCACCTCGCCCGATAAGGTCATCAACGAGCGGCAGATCGAAATGGCGAAGACGGTTGCGGGGCGTTTGGGTATTGCCCTTGAGAATAATCGCCTCTTGGAGCAAACACAGGCCCAGGCCCTCCGCGAACGCAAGGCCAACGAGGTCGCGAACCAGTTGATTAGTGCGACAGACCTCGAAACGCTGCTTGGTTTAGCAGCAGAGAGCTTCAACGATACGCTTGGGGCCATCAACACGCACATTTACATCGAACCGGGTAGTGTGGAAAACACGATTGATCCGTCCGTCGGTAGCCCACCGGGGGCTAATGGTCACGAGCCACCGCCGAATAACGGGCACGAGAACGGGAGCCAAACATGAGCAATATGCCCCGCCGTCGCGTCACAATCCCCCTTTGGGTTAAGCTCGGAGGGGGCTTATTGCTGGCAACGATCTTACCGGTTGCATTCGTCACCGTAATATTCCTGACAGGTAGCCAGGATGTCGATCGGCGCAACATCACCTCGTACATCTCGCAAAATGGCCAGCGCCAATGGCAGGTAGTCTCGAATGCCTTCGACCGCGCACGCGAAGACTTGCGCGCCTTCGAGGACACCCCACTTTACAATCGCCAGATGTCCGGTTTGTTACTGAACGATGTGCAAGCCCAGCCGGTGCTACCTGCCAGTACATCGGAGCAGGTGCAGGACACCTTCGAGGGCGTGTTGCTAGACGACAACACGACAACCTACGAGGGTATACGTCTCCTCACGACCGATGGTGAGGTGGTGGCTGCTGCGGGTAATCCATTCCTCAGTTCCATCGGGTTGGGCCAATTCGAAACGGAGTCGCAAGCCTTCCGGGGTATCGTGGCAGCCCGCCAGGAAACCCCCGAGTTGCAACAACTGATGGTCGTGGCACGGCGGGCCGACCCCGTCATCGAGTTGGTGAATGTGGTCAACCTTGGCTCTACCGATGTGCCTATCGGCTATCTCATCGCCACTTTGGACAACGAGCGCGTCGTGCTTAGCAATATTTCCTTCGCCCAGGATGGCTTCCCGGCGTACAGCTTTTTGCTAAGCGATAACAATGTCATTATCGCCGAACCGGCGAATCGTACCCTGGCGGAACTGAGCATACAAAGCACCGGGCCACAGCGTGCGCTCAACAACGAAATCGGGGTGACCGCGTACCGGTTGGATGGTGGTGTGGGCGAGGAGGTTATCGGCTACTTCGCGCCGGTTTCCGAAACCCCATTCGTGCTTGTTACGCAGGTTGCCACCGACGCCGTGTTACGTCAGGCGCTCGATTTCATCGGGACGGGGGGGTTCGCGCTCGCAGTGGGTTTGTTGGCCCTTACGCTGGTGATTATGATCGGCGCATACATCCTGTTGCTCACGCCATCGCTGAGGCGTTTACAGCACACCATGCAGGCGATGATGCTCGGCAACTTCGAGGAAAACCTGCCCGATGTCGCCCGCAACGATGAAATCGGCGAGGTGTCGCGCACCTTCGTGACGATGCGTGGGCAGGTGAAGCAACTTGTTACAGACCTCGAAGCGCGTGTTTCGAGCAGGACGCGCGACATCGAAACGACGCAGGAGATTAGCCGGTACGCGGCCAGCCAGCGCGATGTGCAACAGTTGATGAACGACGTGGTTTCGCTCATCGTGGAGCAGTTTCCGAACATCTATCACGCACAAATCTTCCTTCTCGATGGTGATAAGCGCTATGCCGTGTTGCGGGCCAGTACCGGAGAAGTCGGCGACGAGCTGCTGAAGCGTGGGCATCGTCTGGCTGTGGGCAGCATTAGCGTCATCGGGCAGGTAACCGCCCGTGGCGAGGTAATCGTCGCACGCGACACGGCCATGAGCGAGGTCCATCGTCAGAACGAATTCCTCGTCGATACCCGCTCGGAGCTTGCTATCCCGCTTCGCATTGGCACCGATATCATCGGCGCACTAGACGTGCAAAGCCGCGAGAGCGAAACCTTCACCCAGGACCAGGTAAACGTGTTGCAGACGATGGCTGACCAGGTGGCCGTCGCTATCGAGAACGCCCGGCTGTACCAGGAATCGGTACGTCGCCTGCGCGAGATCGAAAAGAGCAACCAGCAAGCGACCCTTCGTGCGTGGCAGGAATACATGTACGATCGTCGTCGTCGCCGCTTCGAACGTGAGGCGGGTATCCCCACCAATCTCGATACCACCAGCCTGCGTCAGCAGGCGCTGAGTACCGGAGAAATTGCGGTGGGCGACCGAACCAACCGCGACACAATTCCGATTGCGGTGCCGATTCGGCTCCGTGGCGAAACACTCGGCGCTGTGGAATGGGAGTTGCC
>CAYSVE010000581.1:0-4070 GCA_964434365.1 uncultured Anaerolineaceae bacterium
CAGCGCGGCCAACACCCCACCTGCACGCAACCAGTCGGTCATGGGGGTCATCACGATTGCACGCTCTAGCAGAACGGGTTCCAGGGCGATCCGCATAAGGTAAATCTCATCGGCTTGCGCCGCAGAGAGCCGCGCGACAAATGCCCCCCGCCCACGAAACATCTCGACGAAGCCGTCCGCTTCGAGTTGTACCAGCGCCTCGCGAACAGGAATCTTGCTCACACCGTAATCCTGCGCGAGTTGATCTTGCCGGAGGGGGTCGCCGCTGGAAAATGTGCCGTCGATGATGGCGGCACGCAGTTGGTCGTAGATGTGATTGGGCGTGCTCATTTTTTGACCGCCGTAGGATACCCTGATGGGTCGACCTGAATATCGACCAAGCACGGTCGGCTCTCCTTGAGTGCGGTGCGGATCGCTTCCTCACAGGCCGCAACACTATCGACATGGTGATAGGCCACTCCAAACCCGGCGGCCACAAGCGCGTAATCGGGATTTGTAAAGATCGTACCGAACACGGGTTTGTCGCGGCGTTGCTGCGCACTGCGGATGAGATCGAGCGCGTTGTCGTTCATCACGACGACGATGACGGGCAATGCCATGTCGACGGCGAGTGAGAGCTCTCCCAGCACCATGGCGAAGCCAGCGTCACCGGTAATGCAGATCGTTGGCTGCTGGGTGACGCGCGCAGCAGCAATGGCAGCCGACAGACCAAACCCCATCGCAGACAGCCCATTCGACACGAAATATCGATTGGGGGCCTGCGCTTGCCAGTTGAGCGCGGTGAAAATTTTGTGCGACCCCACATCTGTCGTGATGACGACATCGTCGGGCGTGCAATCGCGGATGACGCGTAGCGCGTCCTGCGGCGTGATACGCCCGGCATCGGCTCGTGTGGGCGGCTGCTGTGCCAAACCGGCATGAAACGCTGACACGACAGGCGCACCCCACACAGGGTTACTACGTTGTTGGATGCTATCCGCCAGTGCGCCGAGTAATGGGCCAACCAAACCCACGTATTCGTGCGCGGCAGCGATATGTGGATCGTGATTTTGCCACGGGGCAATCCAGATAAGCGGCGCATTCTGTGACCAGGGCTTTACCAACTCCACCACATCGAACCCCAGGGCAACGATACAATCCGCGCGGTCGAGCATGTCGTAAGCTGGATCGTTCACCGTTAATCCAATCGTTCCCACGAATAATGGATGCTTAGCCGGGAATGCCCCCTTGGCTTTCGGCGTATCGATCACGGGTGCCTGGAGGGTCTCCGTGAGGGCTTGGAGTTCGGCATACGGCTGCTCTGGTTCGAGGCCGAGACCAGCGACGATCACTGGGCGGGCACTGCTTTTCAGTACATCCTGAATCGCTGCTACGTGTGTTGGCAGGTCAACTACGGGAGATGCTGGCGTCTGCTGCACAGCCAACCTTACCATGCCCCGTGCCACACGGTCACAAATCCCGAGATGCACCGGGCCGGGCCGACCACTCTCGACTTGTGATAACGCATAGTCTAGGGTTTCGGGCGTACTTTCGATTTCGAGCGCTGCTGTGAACTTCGTCACGGGGCGAAAGCAGGCTTGCAGGTCCAGCACCTGATGCGTATGTGAACCTACGCGTTTTGGGTCGGTTTGTGCCGTAATGAGTAGAACAGGAGAGCGCTCGAGATAGGCATGAGCGACCCCCACGTAGGCGTTAGTCGCACCTGGCCCCAGTGTGGTAACCGCAACGCCGATGGTTCCGGTGAGGCGCGCCGTGACATCGGCCATATAGACGGCGGAACTCTCGTTTTTTACCAGGACAAACTCGATACCAGCCTGTCGCAAGGCATCCAAAACTTCGACGACTTCTCCACCTGGTAGGCCAAATGCCGTTCGCACACCCCTCTCGTACAGGGCTTGAGCGATCAATTGCGCAACAGTAATCATCGAACACCTCGCATTTAATCGTATACGATTATACGATCTCGGAGGAGCGCTTTCAAGTGAATGTACTCGCTCAATCGACAACTCATGAGACCAAATGCCCGAGCCGGTTGTGGCTACTGCTGCTGTTGCTGCTGTTGTTGAAGCGGAATATCGTCCGGCGGTGCCCAACCCGTCACGGGGATGAAATCATCATCCTCTTCGGGGGCCGACGTTGTCGTCACCTGGACCTCTACGTCTAATTGGCTCACCGCATCGCCTCGAAAGACGCCACGAGTGGGGGGCACATCGGCGTAGTCGCGGCCTACCGCCGTCCGAATGTGCCGCTCTGAGGCAATTAGGTCGTTGGTAGGGTCGAGGCCAACCCAGCCCACGCCCGGTAACAAGGCTTCGATCCACGCGTGGGTTGCATCGGACGGGCTTCGATCATCGTAGCGATCGGTGTGGTGCAAGTAACCGCTCACATAACGACAGGGGATGCCTAGCCCACGCACCAGCGCTGTCATGATGTGGCTGAAGTCCTGGCACACCCCTTCGCGCGTGCGTAGCGCATCATCGATAGGGGAATCGACCTGAGTGCTGCGTGGTGCATGTGCAAACGCCTCGTACAAACGATGGTTTAACTCTCGCAGGAGCGTCATCGGGTCATCTCGCCGCATCAGTTCAAGCTCTTCGCGCAGTTGTTGCAGCAATGGTGTGGTACGAGCAAAGGTACTCGGCTGCAACCACTCCCAGCACGCGTCGTTCGCCGTCATCTCATCGACCTCTTCCCATGCACCTGTGGGCAGTACGTCGGGCAATGGTTCCGCGAGTGGCTTCATTTCCACCACAGACTCAGCGCTGATCGAGAGTTGACTGTGGGTGCCAGGAATATCGAAGTGGCGCACGTCGTTGCCGAGATAATCATGATAGGACATCAAGGTAGCCTTGGGCGCAGTCTTCAGGTCGAAGGAGACCCGTTGCTGACGCCCTTCGTTGCGAGGCGTCATGCGGACTTCCATGACGCTCTCACGGATTGGGGTGGAGTAGTGAAAATCGGTGCGATGTTTGATGGCGTAGTAGATGCTCATAGTTCTCGTGCAATTGGGTAGTTGATGAAAGTCGTGTAGATGGCCTCGTGAATAAGATTGAGTTCTCGTTGCAGGTTACTCAGGTAAGTTTGCATACCGGTTTGAATAATCTCATCCACCTGGCCGTAGTCTACAATAGCGCGTAGGCGCCCCGCCAATCGCTTGATCTTACGCGTGTCGGTATCGGCTGTATATAAGCCAATCTCGGTCAAGGCATCCTCTAAGCGGTCGATCGAGAAACGCACCGAATGTGGGAAATCCTCATTCAGCAGCAGGAACTCTGCGATGCGCTCTGGCACAAAGTCTGCGGTGTATACCTTACAATACGCCTCGAAGGCAGTGCATGCCTTCAACAAACCAATCCACTCCAAGAAGTGGCCAGGAGAATCCTGAGCCTGCATATTGAAAGCGCTGTAGTGCACGCTCAGCAACATCGCTAATGCCGAGGCTCGCTCGATGTAACGGCCAGCCTGGATGAAGAACCACCCCTCCCCCTGAACCATCGTGCTATCGGTAATACCCTGGAAGGTATGCGCGCCTTCTTTGATGCCAAGCAGGAAATCGTGCGGTTCGTTGTGCCAGCCACCATTGATGCTGCGCGCGCGGACCTGTAAGTAAAGCCGGTTTAGCTGCTGCCACATTTCCGAACTGATCAGTTCGCGCACGTTGCGGGCGTTTTCCCTGGCAGCGCTAATGCAGGAGCGTATGGAGTTCGCCTGTGTCGCGTCGAAAGTCACCATCTGTGCAACAGCGATGTCGTTGCTCACCCCATTGGGTGGCATGGGCATATGCAGGCTTGTGAGCAGGCGCATCCACCGCGCACCCTGTTGTGCGTCGGGCCTATCGTCGAGGTGTAAGTTCAATTGCACATCGATAAGCCGCGCAGTGTGCTCGGCGCGTTCGAGGTATCGGCTCATCCAATAGAGTTGGTCGGCAGAACGTGACAGAAGCATGTTTCTTTCCTTTGGCCGTTCGCGTTTCGCAGTTGATGTCGGTCTTGGGTAGTATGTCCGTGTGCGTGGAACGGCGTCAGTGCAACACCCAGGTATCTTTGCTGCCACCACACTGCGATGAGTTC
>CAYSVE010000582.1:0-4045 GCA_964434365.1 uncultured Anaerolineaceae bacterium
AGACGAACCGGAACAGCGTCTTGCAGGTGGGTGCGCCCACTCTTGACCACATCATCCCACTCTACCGCCTTCTCGTTGAGCGCATCGGCGCACGCTTGCAGCACGTCTAGTAGTTCGTCCAGCTTCCACAACACGCCCAGGCGAATCGCCGTTGGAATCGTGTCGTTGGTGGACTGCGCCATGTTCACGTGGTCGTTGGGGTGCACAGGCTTATCGGTGGCGACGAGGGCATAACCGAGGATTTCGTTGGCGCGGTTTGCCATCACTTCGTTGGTGTTCATGTTGTGGCTCGTACCGGCACCCGCCTGGAACGGGTCCACAACGAAGTGTTCGTGGTGCTGCCCGGTGAGGATTTCATCACCGGCTTGGATGATCGCATCAGCGAGTTTCGCATCGAGCAGGCCGAGGTCCTTATGAACTTCGGCAGCCGTGCGCTTGATCATCGCCATACTCCAGATAAACGCCGGGTAAGGCTTCAGGCCGCTCACAGGGAAGTTTTCTACGGCGCGCTGGGTCTGTGCGGCATAGTACGCATTAGCCGGGACCCGTACCTCGCCAAGCGAGTCTTTTTCTACGCGAAATTCAGTCATGTTAAGCTCCATTTGTGCAAACAAAAAGGCGCTACGGATTGTAACGCCTTTTGTTCGGTGTGGGGAGCTTACTTAGCTAGCGGCGTCGAACTTGGCGGCAACCACGTCCCACTTAATCACGTTGAAGAAGGCCGCGACATAGTCTGGGCGGCGATTCTGGTAATTGAGGTAGTAGGCATGCTCCCATACATCGATGCCGAGAATGGGGGTCTTGCCTTCCATAAGGGGTGTGTCCTGGTTCGGGGTGGAGGTCACGCTGACGCTGCCGCCCTCGACGACGAGCCAGGCCCAACCAGAGCCAAACTGACCGGTTGCAGCCTTAGTGAAGGCATCCTTGAAGCCGTCGAAGCTACCGAATGCGCTGTTGATGGCATCAGCGAGCGCGCCGCTCGGCTCACCACCACCGTCCGGGCCGATCACTTCCCAGAACAGCGCGTGGTTGGCGAAGCCACCACCATTGTTGCGGACTGCCGTCTGCTTGTCTGCCGGGAGGCTGTTGAGGCTGGCAAGGATTGCTTCAATCGGCTTATCGGCCCATTCGGTACCTTCGAGAGCCGCGTTGAGCTTGTTCGTGTAACCGGCGTGGTGCTTGTCGTGGTGGATCTCCATCGTCCGCGCGTCGATGTGCGGCTCAAGAGCGTTAAAGTCGTATTGCAATGCAGGAAGTTCAAAAGCCATATTGGTTACTCCTATGGAGGTTACAATCCAGTCAATGAGGTGTATTCTATCGCAGGCATGTATACGAAGTCTAAGAAAACGGTGTGCGCAGTGGGCTACGCTCAAAGCTCTAATCGCGCGTTAAGTATGGGAGATCAATCATGTCGGAAACCACACGCTTTTACGTGGTGCTTATACTCGGTGTGCTCGCAATTTCGTTCGGGGCGATTTTCATCCGTCTCGCACAAAACGAAAGTGTCCCATCACTACTGATCGCAGCCAGCCGCCTTGTAATCGCAGCCGCCCTTGTCACGCCGCTCACACTCAGCCGTCACCGTGCCGAACTCAAGCAAGTTGGGCGCAACGACCTGCTGCTGGCGATATTTGCTGGGGTAGCACTGGCACTTCACTTTGCATTCTGGGTCTCATCCCTGGAGTACACGAGTGTGCTTATCAGCGTGACATTGGTAACGACAACGCCCATCTGGACGGCGCTATTCGAAGTCGTGTTCCTCAAGAGCGGCCTGCGGGGAACACTGGTTGCTGGCCTCGCCATCGTGATTATCGGCGGGGTACTCACCAGCATCGAAGGCGGCAGCGGCGCACTCGAAGGCAGTAATTTGCTGCTCGGTGCGGTGCTATCGCTTGCGGGTGCGGTCGCCTTCGCAGCCGTGCTGGTGATTGGCCGCAAACTGCGCGCGACGCTTTCGTTGTTACCGTACATCTGGTTGATTTACGGCAGCGGCGGGATCGTGTTGGCAATTGTCATTTTGATACAGGGTATCCCTGTGGCAGGCTATGCTCCGGTTGCGTACCTGTGGTTGTTCATGTCTGCGGCAGTGCCTCAACTCATCGGCCACTCCTCGTTGAATTACGCGGTGGCGCACCTCTCGGCGACCTATGTGAGCATCGCCACCAAACTTGAACCCATCGGCAGCGCCATTCTCGCGTATTTCGTATTCAACGAGGTGCCGATTATGATCCAAATTATCGGTAGCGTGGTCGTTTTGGTGGGGGTCCTCATCGCAAGCATCGAGCGCCCCGCACGACAGACGGTCACCGAAGCAACTGCTTAACCCAGCCGAACCCCGAGAAATTCCGTCGGCCCCGGCCACACATCGATTGTGAGTCGGGAATCGGGCGCGAGCACCTGGGTCATCGCCACCTCAAGCGTGCCATCCAGCGCCATCTCCTGGAGTGTGTACTCCACCATCGCGCGGAAGTCAGGGTCATTGCGGGTAACAGCAAATGCAACGTACTCCCGCGAGTACCATGGGTCGCAGCGATCGCAGCGGTTTGCCAATCGTAAGCCTTCCTCCTGTTCCAGGTAGGGCAACAGGCGCACAATATCGCCGAACACGACATCGATGTTGTTTGCGACCAGCATCACATCGGTAGCGCTCTGCTCTCGCCCGATGGGGAAGATATTTACGGATGTGTTGATGCTAGCCACGAGTTCGTTGACGAGTTCTTCGGCTTCGGGCTGCTCTACGGTAAAAACGCCGATCCACCGACCGCGCAGATCATTGAAGTTGTTGTACGGGCTGCGCTCCTCCACCAGTAGGCGCTTGCCTCGCAGCAAATACGCACCCGTGAAGTCGACCGTGTTCACTCGATCCCAGTCGAGTTCAGCACCCACAGCGAGATCGGCGCGGCCATCGGCAACAGCGGCAAGCGGGTCTTCCGCAGACACAAACTCCGCACGGACGCCCCACCGTGACGCCATATTCTCGACGAGACGACGGTTTGCGTCTGCCATGCGCCTTTCGGCATCAGGCGTGTTCTCGTCGACTTGCGGCACACCGCTCACACGAAGGACGCCCTCGGCAAGCACACGCGCCAAACCATATTGCTGTGGATAGGGCACATCGGTGCCGAACTGCGACGGTTGGGGCGCGGCATCACCGACATTTTGCCACTCAGGGATTAACCCGGCAGGAAACGGCGACGACGGAAAGTACGCATTGTAGATTTCGGGAATGCGCCCACTCGCCGCCATAAACTGCATGGTCCGGTTCACGAGGTTGCGCAGGTTCACGTCCTGCCGACGCATCGCCACAGCATAGGGTTCTGGCCCTACCTCACCTTCGAGCAGGCGGGTCGTCCCTGGCACCACGCGGTCGCGGAGGACAACGCGGCGCTCAGCAACGGCATCGACCTCGCCCGCAGCCAGGCCACCGATAGCCTGGTCTAGCGTTAGGTAGGGCCTCAGGTTGGCAGATTGTCCGCTACGCGCCTGCCATTCGGCGAGTGCCCGTTCGCTGCGCGTGCCCATCACAAACCCGATATTGCGGCCCAGCATCTCATTGACTGAGACCGCGCCGTCGCCCTCCAACACCAGCAGCACCTGCGAACCCTGATAGTACGTGTGGCTGTACTCGACGGGTGCGTCGAGGCTACGCCGATGTACCTGTGCGGCAATCAGCAGGTCGATTTCCCCGCTGATGAGCGCATCCTGCCCGGTTTGCCGCGTTACCTGGACAAGGTCAAGTTCAACACCCCAGGCCTCGGCGAAAGCACGCGCAAGGTCGGCATCGTAGCCGACGACCTCGCCGCGAATATTCAGTTCTCCGAACGGAGACTCATTGAACAGCGTACCTACGCGTAGACGACCATCCTGTTGAATGCGCGCAAGCGCCGACTCAGACAAAAGCGCATCACTGATTCCCTCTTCCATCGACGGCAGGGGTGTCGGTGGTACAAGGGTCGGCACCACATCTTGAGCCGCTACGGGCGCGGTCAAAAGCAGGGCTGCGACGATCCACAGTAGATTTTTTTTCATACGCGCTTGTAGAGGT
>CAYSVE010000583.1:0-4043 GCA_964434365.1 uncultured Anaerolineaceae bacterium
CATAGCCGGGAAAATTCAAGTTCAGGAGAAACTCGGAGGACTGTTGCCGGAGGTCTTCGAAGACACCACCCTGTTGAATGCCGAACAGGGCCTGCGAGGTGTCCGCTGGGTGGGCCTCGCGGCAGCGAGCAGCCCAGCGGCTGGTGCGTTCCACCGCGCGCTGAACCATATCGTAGTCCTTAGGGTTCGGGCATTCATCGAAGCACATGATGACATCGGCCCCAAGATTTTCCTGTATTCCAACCGACACCTCTGGCGTGAAGCGGTGTTTGCTGCCATCGTGGTGGCTGCGAAACGTCACGCCATCATCATCGATTTCGTTGATGTCCCCAAGGCTCCACACCTGGAAGCCACCGGAATCTGTAAGAATGGGACCCGGCCAAGCCATGAAAGTGTGCAATCCACCCAGCTCACGTATCAATTCATCGCCGGGTCGAAGGTATAGATGATAAGTGTTCGCCAACACGAGGCTTGCACCTAGCTCGTGCAAGTCACGCGGTGGGACGGCCTTCACGGTGGCCTGAGTGCCCACCGGAGCAAAGAGCGGGGTTTGTAGCGGGCCGTGCGGTGTAGCGAATTCACCAGCGCGCGCTTTGCCCTGGGTATTGACGACTTCGAACGTAAAGGACATCGTGCACTTAGCATCTTGACAGATAATTTGAACATTATAACAAAACATGTTGGGGCTGTCGCGTGCTGGCTTGGTGCTGTGCGTGAGGATGCCGAATGCAACCCCGTCGGCTCGGCGAGTGCGGTACACTAGCGGGATAGCAAGAATACCAAAGGTGCCTTCATGACAACTGTCGAAGAAAAACTCGAACAATTGGGATTGGTGCTTCCTGCCGACTATGCCGGTAAGCGATCGTTTGTGCCGGTGCGGGTTGTTGGGAATATCGCGTACGTGTCTGGCCATGGGCCACAAACACCCGATGGGAGAATCGCGGAGCCGCTGGGGGCCGTGGGCGCCAACGTTACAGTCGAGCAGGGTTACGAAGCCGCCAAACTCACCGCGCTCTCGATCCTCGCGACGCTGAAGCGCGAGTTAGGCGAATTGGATCGCGTTCGCACTTGGGTAAAACTACTGGGGATGGTCAACACCGCGCCTGGCTTTAGCGAACAACCAAGCGTGATCAACGGTGCGTCCGATCTCATCCTCGAACTATACGGGCCAGAGCGCGGTGCGCATGCCCGGTCGGCGGTGGGGATGGCCGGTTTACCGTGGAATATTCCTGTCGAAATTGAGGCCATCGTCGAAATAGATGCTGAGAGTTAGGGTCGAGCATATAACCGATTCATGAGCATCCTGCACTGTGTCGAGGATACGAGGACCTCGATTGCGTGCGTCTATTGGCTTTGCCGCCACAATCGCATATAATCGAGTCGATACAGGGTCAAGAGACATTTCTTTCTTAAAAATCTTAGGATTCGCACTATGATGTCTTCCCATCGACAACCTATCGGGAACACAAACCAACCATCGGATGTGACCCATGTCCGATGAAATCGTCCTCAAAGTTACCGACATCAACAAATCCTTCCCGGGTGTAAAAGCGCTCGACGGTGTTTCCTTGACTGTGTATCGCGGTGAGGTCCTCGGGCTGCTCGGAGAAAACGGTGCTGGCAAGTCCACATTGATGAAAATCCTCTCTGGTGCCCACGACCCAGACAGCGGAACGATCGAATTCGACGGGCAGGTGGTCGACATCCAAAGCCCGAGCCACGCCCAGCAACTCGGCATCGTCACCATCTACCAGGAGTTTACGCTGGTACCAAACCTGACCATTGCGGAAAACATCTTCATCGGGCGCGAACCGGGGCCGGGGCAATTTCTGAATTGGGGGGGGCTGCGCAAAGAGGCCGCCGCTGTGATGGAGCGGGTGGGTATCCAGCTAAACCCGATGAAGACTGTGCGCAGCCTGAGCGTCGCCGAACAGCAAATGGTGGAAATCGCCCGTGCGCTCTCGATGCAGTCTAAGCTCATCATTATGGATGAGCCGACCTCAGCCCTCAGCGAACACGAGGTTCAGCAGCTTATCGGCATCGTCCGCGAGCTAAAGAGCCAGGGGATTAGCGTTATTTTCATCACCCATCACCTGGAAGAGGCGATCGAAATTTGCAACCGGGTGACTGTTTTGCGCGATGGACGGCTTGTTAATACGGCACCCATCGAAACGATTTCCTTGGACGACATTATTCGCATGATGGTGGGGCGTAATGCCAGCGAGTTGTTCCGGCGGACGAGCACAACCGAACGCGGCGAGATCGCACTGCGGGTAACGGACCTCAGCAGTAAAGGCGACCCACGCGACCCGAACGCCATCGAACTACGCAATATCAGTTTTGAGGTGCACCGTGGGGAAATCCTTGGCATTGCCGGGCTAGTCGGGGCAGGGCGTACTGAACTCGTGCGCGCAATTTTCGGCGCTGACCGCTTCGATGCCGGGCAAGTGGAAATCGACGGGCGACCTGTGACAATTTCATCGCCGCAAGAGGCGATCCAACTTGGGCTTGGCCTTGTGCCAGAGGACCGCAAGCAACAGGCACTCTTCCTTGCGCTAGCTGTGCGCGAGAACCTCAGCATCACCGCGTTGGATAGCCTGCTGTACCCCGGTGGTTTTGTGCAACGTCGGCAGGAGCAAGCGCTCATCGCAGAGTATAAGCAGGCCCTCGATATACGCATGGCCAGCCCCGAGCAGCGTGTGCGTAACCTCAGCGGTGGCAACCAGCAGAAAGTGGTCATTGCGCGGTGGTTGGCACTGCAACCGAAGGTGCTTATCGTCGATGAACCCACGCGCGGCATCGATGTCGCCGCTAAGGCCGAGGTTCACCAACTGCTCGACAAGCTGGCAAAGGATGGCATCGCCATCATCATGATCTCGTCAGAACTGCCAGAGATCATCAGTATGAGTGACCGCGTGATTACCATCCGTGGGGGGCGTCTCACTGGCGAGTTCAGCCGGGACGAAGCCACCGAAGAAGCCCTGATGCAGAAGATGGCACTAGAAACCGAGCTTTCGTAGAGTTTATTTGAGGCAGAAATTATGGACAACGCAACCGTCAAGCCCAAGCGGAGTGACGTCACTCGCCCGCAATTCGATGTGATCGACTTCCTGGCACGGTTCGCCCCACTCATCTTTTTGATCTTCCTGGTCACCCTGTTCGGCATTTTGCAGCCGCGCTTTTTGCTGCCGCTGAACTTGTGGAACGTCATGCGGCAGGTGTCCATCACCGGGCTGCTGGCCATCGGTATGACCTTCGTCATTCTCACAGCAGGCATCGACCTCTCGGTGGGGTCTTTGCTCGCGCTCGCGGGGTTAGTCTGCGCCGATGTGTTCAAAGGCGGTGAGTTCTTCACCGCGCTCACCGGCATTCCGATCGGCTTTTAGGAAGGCTCTGTCGGCGCGGCGGCGGCCATCGCCATGATTATCGGCATCCTCGGCGGCTTGCTCCAGGGAACGGCCATCACCCGGCTAAAGGTTCCGCCCTTTGTGGTGACGCTGGGCGGCCTGTCGGTGTTCCGTGGTGCGGCGCTGTACTTCTCGAACGGTGGTCCCATCAGCGGCTTCGATCAGAACTTCACGTACTGGGGGCAGGGCAAGGTCTTCGATAACACGGTGCCAGTGCCGGTGATTATCTTCTTCAGTTTTGCGCTGGTCGCGTTCATCATCCTGCGCTTTACTAAATACGGACGCCACGTCTATGCAGTGGGTGGCAACATGGAAGCGGCCCGCTTGGCTGGCCTCAACGTGAACCGCATCATCTTAAGTGTTTACATTATCGTCGGCTTCTTCTGCGGGCTTGGCGGTTTTGTGCTGGCTGCCCGCCTCAACTCCGCCGAAGCGGTCGCGGGCATCAGCTATGAGTTAACCGTGATTGCAGCCGTGGTAATCGGTGGTACGAGCCTGTTCGGTGGTGAGGGTGGCGTGTTGGGCACGCTTATCGGTGCCATATTGGTGGGTGTGCTCACCAATGGCCTCGTGCTGATGAACGTCTCGTCGAACATCCAGCAAATCATCATCGGCGGGATTATCGTGCTCGCAGTC
>CAYSVE010000584.1:0-4043 GCA_964434365.1 uncultured Anaerolineaceae bacterium
GACAAGGCAGTTAGAGAGACATCCGCAGGTGCGTCATTTCCGTCGATTTCATTCTGCAGTCGCTCGTATGCAGGCCACCCTTCGTGCAGGAATGTGATGGCCTCTGTGTTGGTTTTGATAACGCCTCGATCTGTCACAACACCGACGAACGCGCTGTCGCCCTCGTAGTACATGATGAGTTTCATGCGTGGCTCCCTGTTCCTAAGAGGTGTTTTCTGTTGCTATAGTTGGATCGAGCGCCATCGTGCGCGTCATTGCAATGATTGCCCCCTTGCTCGCAGCATACGCGGCCACTCACTTTTGAGAGGATAACCCCCGTACCGATGCCATGTTGACGATGGCCCCGCCACTACACTTCGACATCTCTGGGATGCAGTACTTTGCGATGAGGAAAGTACCCTTGAGATTCACGTTGATCGTTTTGTCCCACGTTGCCTCGTCCATTTCGACGACCGTGCTGTAGGTTTGTATTCCCACATTAGAGAATAACACATCGATACCACCGAATGCTTCCACACCTACCTGCCCGGACCGCAGCCGCAACTTGTTCTGCGGAGGATAAATACATCGGTGACGGCAGCAATAGCATTGTAGCCTGTCGCTATCAGGTTATCTTTTGCAGCGTTGAGCTTTTCCGCATCGACATTGACCAGCCCAACCACCGCCCCCTCAGCCGCGAATGCCTCGGCGACTGCGTAGCCCATACCCACGGCTTGCACCTGTCACGACAGCGACTTTGTTCTCGAAGCGTTTCGCCATTCTCCTGGCCTCCTATGCACATTCGCGTGACTTCATACTCAGGACGATGCTACGGTTGAGTGGGTCGGGCATAATCCGTTCCGGGTAACATAGCAAACCAACCGGGACGTTGCGGGTCGCGGTCGTACTGATACCCACCGAGTTCCTTGTACAGTTCGTGATACTGAGCGAGTTTATCCTCGTCCAATTCGACGCCCAGCCCCGGAGCCGTCGGCACCGCGATTTTGCCGTTTTTGTACGGCAGAAGCCCCCCTTTGATGATGTCATCGGTGAGGTGGTGGTAGTGTGCATCGGCAGCGAAGCGCAGATTCGGGAGCACTGCACCGAGGTGCAACATTGTTGCAAGTTGAACCCCTAGCTCACCGCTGGAATGCACAGCGATGCCCCACTGGAATGTTTCGCACACGTGCCCAGCCTTGATCGCCTGGCGTAACCCACCCCAGAATGTGGTATCGAGCAAAATCACATCGATCGCATCCTGGCGGATACACGCCGCGAGTTGCTCGAAGTTCACCACAACCGTGTTTGTTGCCGTGGGAATGTTGATTCGATCGCGGACGCGGCGCATGCCATCTAAGCCGTACGTCGGGTCTTCGAAGTAATCGTTGCGCAAATCCTGAATTTGTCCCGCAACCCAGATCGCCTCTTCCACCGACCAGATGGCATTCGGGTCGAGGCGTAGTTGATCTTCGGGGAAGGCAGCGGCCAACGCGCGGAACACCTCGACATCATGCTGTGGAGGAAACACGCCCCCCTTCAGTTTGTGTGTCGTGAAACCGTGCTTCGCTTTGAGGGCTTGCGCGCGTTGTACCATTTGCTCGGCGGTTTCCTCACCGCCAGCATTCGTTTCTGTGTTGGGGTAACGGTAAAACAGATAACTCGCGAATAGCACCTCGTCGCGCAAGCGCCCGCCCAAATACTCCGACACACTAATGCCCAGCGCCTTACCGACTATATCGAGGCAAGCGAACTCCAGCGCCGCGTGGACTTGCCCACGATTGTTGTAGAGTGATGCCGTCGGGTTCATGATCTTCCAGCGGAGTGCCTCGATCTGGAACGGATCATGTCCGAGCAAATACACTTTCATTCCCTCGATCGCTCGCTCGGCGCTTTCGCCGCCACCGCCCATCTCACCAACGCCGACGATACCTTCATCGGTATAAACCTGCACGATTGTGCGCACAAATCGGCCCCAGTGCACTCCGTTGGCATGCCGAAGTGGGGCTGCGAGCGGCACAGTAACGGTTGTAGCCTTGATATCACTTATTTTCATTCGGTCCCCTTGGCGATGACCTACCCGTGTTGTGTAGTTTCGGCAGGGATGTGAAAGAGTAAACATTGCCCCAAGTTAGATCGTATAAGCCAGGTCACTTTGTCCGTTACTCTCACATCCCTGACCTGTGATCCTATTTCCTGGCAGAATTGGGTCAACCACGAAATCCCACGATTCCGTTGGGGAGCGCGTAACGCTTAGGTCAGCCGCTCACGGATGCTGGCCGACGCATAGTCCAGTACAGATACAACGATGGCGATGGCGAGCACTGCGACACCTGCCTCTCGGTAACGCAGCAGGTTAATTTGCTGTTGCAGCAACAAGCCGATACCCCCACCGCCAACGAAGCCAATTATCGTAGACATGCGGACGTTGATGTCCCAGCGGTACATGGTGAACGCAATGTATGGCGGGATGATCTGCGGGACGACGGCATAAACGATCGTCTGGAGTTGGTTGGCGCCGGTCGATTTCAAGGCTTCGATCGGGCCGGGGTCGATGTTTTCGATCTGCTCGCTGTAGAGCTTCCCGAGCGCGGCGATACTGTGCAGTGTGAGCGCCAACACGCCCGCAAACGGGCCGATACCCACCCACACGACAAATACCAGGCCCATAATGAGCGGCTCGATGGAGCGTACCACATTGAGGCTTGTGCGGCTGGTGTTGTACAGCAGGTTCCCCAGGGGGAACGTCGCTTTGACGCCGCTGATGCCACCCGCCAAACCACCGAGCAGTGCGCCGAGCCACGTCGCATTGAAGATATACTGCGAGATGGGCAGCGTAGCCCCGAACACCGACGCCTGTGTGCCCGTCGGTAGCGTGCCATCGACGAGCGACCGACCGACGTTGAGCAAGTCGAAGGCCCCCAAAAATACGACAACAGCCCCCACCGCGAACACTGCCAAACGCAACAAGCGTTGTCGGCGGAAGGGGTCTCTGCCCAGGCTGTTGAAGGCGACACGACGTGCCAGCATCAGCACGACATTACCGCCGAGCAGTGCCGCGACCAACACAGGGAGTAGACCTAACAAGCTGGCCCACGTCCCCAGCACACCCATGAAGTTCATCAGCAGGCCACCCGCAAGCACGCCCAGGCCAATGCCCAGCCCACGCCCAAGGTTGTCTGGAACCTCCCGCACGATTGGGCTGAGCCAGTTCCCGACGATGCCCGAGAGTGTAAACCCGACGACCACGCTTGCAATCAGGCTAATACCCAGTTCGATCAACATCCCCAGCAGCGTCAAAAAGTTGCCGACGGCAACGACCATCGCCGAGGTAGCATTTTGAATCTGTTGCGCCAGCCCGACGGGTTCCTCCACACCAAAGGATGCACCCGCCGCCTGAATTTGTTCACCGCCGAGCAACCCAAGCCCACCTAACGCCCCAACCAGTACAATCACGGACAGCCCAACGACAATCGAGTTAATCGTTTGCTGTCTGCGGGTGGTATCCTGGTTACGAGGGTTATCCACTACAGGGTTTAGGCGTTGCATCACCGTAAAAACACCAAAAACGAAAACACCCGGTATCGCAAAGGCTGCCAGTGCGCCAAAGTCGCCACCGACATCGCCTCGCCCAATCATCAAACCCAGTCGCCCCAGTGGCGAAACCAGCAGGTTGCCGAGCCACAGGCCCACCACAAATGTGATGAAGGCAATCAACATACTGCCGACTGAGAGTGTGATTTCCTCCATCAGGTTACGGGCTGCGAAGAAGCTCAACGCACCTGCGATGGGGATGGCAACAGTGGTCGCCACAAGCGCCATAAAGATCGTCTGAAGCATCCGATCGGCAACGAGGAGCGCGCTCTCGGAGAGTTGGATAGGCCCCGCCGGAACAGCCACCTGCACCTGTACGTCGTGTAGCTGGTTGTCTCCACCGCGGATACGGGGTACCTCGATTTGCCCGGTGAAGCTGCCGTTGCCGCTGAGCACGAAGTCCTCGCGCTCGGTTTCGACAAGTTCACGCGGGCGCGGGCGCGGGTCTTCACCCTCCTCAGCCGGGGGCATCC
>CAYSVE010000585.1:0-4037 GCA_964434365.1 uncultured Anaerolineaceae bacterium
GGTGGAACTGGTGAACCAAACATATGCCAGCATGTTTACGAGTTATGTGGTGCATTGCAGCCGCGTTGGCTATGAGGATGGCAAAAACTTCTGGGGTGGCTCGTCGGTGGCCAACCCCGATGGTGAGTGGCTCACGCACGGCACCTACTTCGATGAGACGCTCATCGTGCAGGAGATCGACCTGAATCAGCTACACCGCACGCGCAGCCGCATGCCACTGCTCCGCGATGAGCGCCCAGAACTCGTTCAACGTGAGCTACAACGCGTTTTGCAAAAGCAGCAACGAGCCAGCATCCCACAAATGGTCAACGGAAGGTACGAATAACACATGGTGACGATTACCCCCACCCCTACGCACATCCTGCCCCGCCTGGGCATCAACACGACGCTCGCGGAGCGTATTCTCACAGGTTTCATTGCCGACCAAATCGCGAAGGCCGGGTTGAAGAAGGCTGTGTTGGGCCTCTCCGGTGGCATCGACTCCGCGCTGTCGGCATACCTTTCGGCGCGCGCGCTAGGACCCGAGAATGTGCTCGTCGTGCGGATGCCCTACAAATCCTCGTCGGAGGATAGCCTCACCGATGCGCAGAAAGTTATCGATGACCTGGGCCTGCCCACTAAAACCGTCGAAATTACCGAGATGGTCGATCCGCTTATCGCACAATTCCCCGACATGAGCAACAACCGCAAGGGCAACATCATGGCCCGTATGCGGATGATTATCCTGTACGATCAGTCGGTGGCGTGGGGCGGCCTCGTGATGGGCACGAGCAACAAAACCGAGTTCCTGCTGGGGTACAGCACCATCTACGGCGATAGCGGCGTAGCGATGCAACCCATCGCCGATTTGTTCAAGTACCAGGTGCGGCAGTTGTCGGCCTCGCTCGGCGTGCCGAGTAGCATCCTCGATAAGCCGCCGAGTGCTGACCTGTGGGTGGGCCAAACCGACGAGCAGGAACTCGGCTTCACCTACGATTCGGTGGATCAGGTGTTGTACCTGCTCGTCGATGAGCGCTACACCGTGGAAGAAGTCGTCAGCGAGGGCTTCGAGGAGGCCTTCGTTCGTGATGTGTGGCGGCGCGTGAAGAGCAACCACTACAAGCGCACGATGCCCAATGTCGCTAAGGTGAGCAAGCGCACCATCGGCCACGACTTTTTGTACCTGCGCGATTGGACGGGCCGCTAACGGTGTGCGAAGGGTTGGTTACGCTGGCGGAAGACCTCATCGCCATGCGAAAAAATCCGCTGAGGAACAAAGCGGCGATGCGCTACCCGGCGGCGGCGATGCAGTTTGCTGCTGATGTCGCCGGGTGCGATGACCCCGACGTGTTGCGCAAAATCATCGTAGTGGATACCGGGCATGTGCTGCCGCCGCCCGTCAAGCAGGGCATATTCACGCGTCTGCTGGCGCATGAGCGCACCCCAGACCTGCTGCGCGCCTATGGGATGCACCTTGTGATGTTCGGCTACACCGATGAAAACGGTGCCCTCGTTTACGATACCGACGCGATGACCAACGCGCTCTACGACGAGGCCGACGTGCTCGACAACGCCTGACGGCCTTCGTACCACGCCAAAGCGCTGGCCTCCATCGCCTGGATGAAGTCGTGTTTCGCGTCGGCGTAAGTGCCGGTGTCGTCGTGCTGTGGTGCAAGCGACATCTTGAACGCCCCGTAGGCATCGCGTTCGGTGGGGTGCGCGCGCAGATACTCACGGAAGGCGAGATGCCGCACCCAGAATGGGCTGCCGATTTCCACGATGTGCGCGTGGATGATGTGCCCGCGCGGGTGTAATGGGTTGTACCCGCTGCGCACGAAGTAGCGCCGTTCCGGCATTATCGCTTCGTACTGGGTGCCGTACTCGTAGCCGAGTTTGGTCATTGCCTCGACGAAGGTGGCTTTGTGGTGCCGGTCGAACTCGACGAGTGATTGCACACCCGGCATGATGTCGATGACAAATTTCGCGGCGAGGCCCGGCACCGAGGTGCTGCCGATATGCTCGGTGGCACTAAGTACGTTGCCTGTGGCTTCGAGGATGCGTGCCCGTTCGGTTTCGTACATTTTCGGCCATTGTGGATCGTATTCGACAACGTAGACGGCCATGTCCTATACCCCATTGCGTATCTAAATACACCGTAATGGCAGCGTATCATAAGAATGTGAAGAAGTAATGGGCTTTGTCGCAGGTCTAACAGAATCAATACAGGCGAGGTGGTGTGTTCCTCGCCCGTTTCGTTGATGCGAATTCGTATTTGGGCTAGACGTAGTCGTGGCTCTCGTCGTTCTTTGGCTTGCGCTTGCCCTTACCGAACCCGAACGCATCGCGGTTGATTGTCACATCGTCGCGGTATAGCCACAGATACAACCCCACAGCGATGAGCATCAGCGGCATAAGCGGTACGCCGAACAGCCCATCGAAGATCAACAGCTCGAAGAACAGGCCGAATGCCGCCAGCATCCACAGGCCGCTGCGCATGGCGACGCGCCCGCCATCTTGCATTTCGACGTTGTCGGTCATCATGCCCACCCGCGATACGGCCAACCCACTGAAGACCGGATACAGCGCCCAGGCGTAGGCCCAGCTTTCCCAGTGGCCGGTGACGTTTTGCACGAACAGGATGAGACCCGTCCCCGCCACGAGCGAACCGGGGATCGCAAGTTGGGGTGGGCCATCGCCGCGCAGGGCGGCCCACAGCATCAGCGCGCCGGGGACGAGGATGAAGAAGGGCCAGAAAAACGCCCAGAAGTTGACGATGCTGAACACGCGCGTCAGCACGATAAGGCCGGCGATGCCGACCAACACTTTGCCGATATTTTCGCGAGAGGTGAGGTCCATGAGAAGTGCTCCTTGGTGTCTGTTTTTGTGCTCTCACTCCCCTATACGCGGATTTCGGCGGTGCGTTGCAGCCACACCAGAAAAAGGATGTAAACGCCTGTGTGCTATTCTTCGTCATCTTCTAACGTTTGATGCAACGCAGGGTCGTAATTCGGATGTTGCGAGTGATAGAACGCCCAATCACGCCTTATTTGTTCTAGATGACAATCATATATATGCTCGGTCCAGTTCTTGCTGTCTATGGTCCTTGCACATCCAACGTCAGTTCGAAGTCGCCCGTGGTGGTGCCCTCACGGACGCCGTACCGCGTCACGGCGATGACATAGCGCCCATCGTCGGGTAGGGTGGCGCGCAGTAGTGCGTCGCGGTTGCGCGTCCCGGCGTCGTCGTTGGTGGCGAGGTTGGTATCGGTGTCGTCGCGCAGCACCACCAACGGGTCGAGCGTGCCCGTCAGCCGCTCCGCCGCAATGACGACCTCATCGCCGCGTGCACCCTCGAATTGATAGAACATCGCGTACACCTCATCGCTTAGGGTGCCGGTCACACTTTGGCCGTAGAGGATGAACACGTCGCCGCCCTCGCTGGCCCGCTGTTGCGGCGATGGCCGTGTGATGCGCCCCGGTTCCACGAGGAAGACATCGTTTTGGGCGACGCGCAAACCCACATTGAACCGTTCGCCACTGCGCAAGCTGCTCCCCGTGCGCAATATTTCGCGCTCGCCTGCGCTTATCGTCAAATCGAAGCTGACGAGGTCGTCGCGCTCGCACGCCTCCTGATACCACACCCACAGGTCGTAGTCACCTTCGGGTGGCAGCGTCTCTGGCCAGTAAATGTGTTCGACAGGCTGCGCGCTCGGTGTCTGGCAATCGGTGTTGCTATCTACCTGAAGTTGGCCGCCGGTCGGTACGCTCGGGTTGGACCAACTCACCACGCGGTTCTGCGGGTCGCGGATGAACAGGTTCAGGTCGTCGTCGCCGCTCCACTCCACGGTGGCCGTGAGCACACCGGGGTTCAGCACGATTGCGCCCGCGCTCAGGCGCAGCGTATACGCGCCGGTCGTGTTTCCGAGGGAAAAGCCACTGCGCCCCGCCAGCAGGAAATAATTACCGTCCTCCGGTAAGCTGAACTGCGCGATGCGGGCGTCGCGGGTGCTGCTCGTGTTGTCGTTGAACACGAGTTCGTTCAGGTTTTCGTCGGCCAGC
>CAYSVE010000586.1:0-4033 GCA_964434365.1 uncultured Anaerolineaceae bacterium
ACCCTCGACCTCATGCGCGAACATCAGGACAAGTTGAACACCCTGGCCGAAGAGTTGCTGGAACACGAGGTTGTCGATCAAATCCGGCTAATGGAAATCGTCGGCGACGACGCCAACACAGTCGACCCATCCATTATTCTGGAATACCAGGGGAGCAGGAACGAGGGGAGCACGTCCCAAGGTGTTGAGGAAACACCGCTGCCCCCTCCAGATGAGACCTCGGGCATTCAGAGCGGTGAAAATACCCACCACTAACCCACAGCAGTGGTAAACACGAAAAGTCCCCAGCACATATGCACTGGGGACTTTTCGATTCCATTCTATGCTACGCGCATTGACTCAGGCTTCGGCCACTTGTAACTCCGTAGCCTGCTTCACGATTTCGTCGGTCAGATGACGTGGCACCTGATCGTAGTGGCTGAACGTCATCGCGTAGATGCCACGGCCCCCTGTGATCGAGCGCAGATCGTTACCGTAGCGCATCATCTCGGCGAGTGGCACCTGCGCCGTGATCACACTACGGCTGGCGACGGTATCCATGCCTTGCACGCGCCCGCGCCGGGTATTGAGGTCGCTCATGATGTCGCCCATCATCGGTTCTGGCACTGTGATCTTCACATGCATGATCGGTTCTAATAGCACCGGCCCCGCATTGTTGAACGCCTCCTTAAAGGCCTCGCGCCCGGCCACCTGGAATGCGATGTCCTTCGAATCGACCGGGTGTTCCTTGCCGTCGAATACAACGGCACGTACATCGATAATGGGGAAGCCAGCAATTACCCCCGTGGGCAGCACACCCTGGATACCTTTTTCGATGCTTGGTAGGAAGGCCTGCGAAATCGCACCGCCGAAAATCTTTGTCTCGTAGACGAAACCCTCGCCGGGGTTAGGTTCAACACGTAGGTGAACTTCGGCGAATTGGCCAGCACCACCGGTTTGCTTCTTGTGGCGATACTGAGCAATCCCCTCCTGGGTGATGGTTTCGCGGTAGGGCACGCGCGGCATATGTGTGTCGATATTCACACCCAGGTGCTCGGCGCGGCTCACCGCCAACTCGACATGGACCCCACCCATCCCCTCAAGAATGATTTCTTTCGTATCGCCATCTTGCCGCCAGCGAAGAGTTGGGTCGGCCTCGCATAGTTGTGTGAGGACCGTGCCCATCTTTGCACTGTCTCCCTGGGCATGAGGCGTGACAGCCACCATGTATAGCGGGTCTGGGAATTCTGGGCGTACGATCTGGTATTTCGCGCTGCTATCTACGGTGATGGTGTCGCCGGTCTTCGTCTCCGATAGCTTCGAGACAACGCCAATGTCACCGACGTGCAGGCGCTCGACGTTATGGCTTTCTTTGCCACACATAATCGACAACGTGCCGAAGCGTTCTTCTTTATCGCGTGTGGGGTTGAAGTACCGCGTATCGGGCGAAATAGACCCGGAGAAGATGCGGAAGTAGGTCAGCGTGCCAACGAAGCGATCGTTGGTTGTTTTGAAAACATACGCCGCGAGCGGGCCATCATCGGTTTGCGGCTTGTTGAGGAACTCGTGCTCACCATCGGGTTGGATGATCTGCACGCGGCGCTGCGATGGCGGCGACGTATACACGATAAGTGCCTCGAGGAGCGGCACCGTACCGACATTTTTGGTGCCGGATGTCACGAATACGGGCACCGTGCGCAACTCATGGTCACGGGCGGCTTTGCGCATACCGTCGCGTATTTCCTCACGCGTGAGGTCGCCAGAGTCGAAGTATTTTTCGATCAACTCGTTGTCTGCTTCGGCAGCCGCTTCCACGAGTGTGGTGTGCGCTTCTTGTGCAACTTCGACCATATCCTCGGGAAGGTCCGACCGTTCGCGACCTTCATCGTAGTATGCCTTCATTGTCAGCAGGTTGACGACACCTTTGAAGTCGGCTTCTGCGCCGATGGGCAACATGACCGGGATGAACTTATACTCCGGGAAGCTCTCGCGCAGGTCTTCCATCGTGCGCTCGAAGTTTGCATTCTCGCGGTCCATCTTGTTGATGGTGACGATAATCGGCTGTTGATACTTCTCGGCGTAGTGCCAGGCGATTTCCGTACCGACCTCGACGCCAGATACCGCATCGACCACAACGATAACCGAGTCAGCGACTCGGATTGCGTTTTTTACTTCACCCTGAAAGTCGGTGTAGCCGGGTGTGTCGAGCACATTGAGCTTGTGCCCCTCGAACTCCACCGGCACAAGCGATGTCGAGAGCGACAGCCCCCGCTCGCGCTCATCTTCGTCCCAGTCAGAAACCGTATTTTTGTCTTCTATGCGGCCTAAGCGGTTGACACCGCCCGAGTTGTATAACAACGCTTCCACTAAGGAGGTCTTACCAGCGCTTTGGTGGCCTACCAGCGCAATGTTGCGAAGTTTGTCGGTTTCGTAAACTTTCATATGGGTTTAATCCTTGGCTAAAGTCAAGTACTAATTACACACTTCCGATTTTAATCTTGCTTTAAATTTCTGTCAAAGTGAGGTGTGTCGTAACAAATATTGAGCATATGCAGATGGAATTCACAAAAAACTCATCTTTTCGTGACTACAAATTGTTGACACAATTGATTGACAATGTTATATTCACTTCACCGCAATTCATTTAGAGAGAAGGAACTCATCAATGCTTTACATGCCGCGTGAAGAAGGCCAGGGTCTCGTTGAATACGCTCTCATCCTGGTGCTGGTTGCCGTCGTCGTGATCGTTATCCTGGCTCTGCTCGGCCCGGCCATCGGTAACATCTTCTCGAACATTATCACGTCCCTCTAAGGGATACCAAGCACCACGAAACCCTTGTTAAACACCCCAAACGGTTTGGGGTGTTTAACGATTTTGTGATACTATAGCAATGGAAAATGAGTGCAATCCCGCAACTCATCCAAATAACAGAAGGGGACGTACGATGCTCTACGTACCACGACCCCATCAGGGCCAGGGCTTGGTAGAATATGCCTTGATTTTGGTGTTGGTCGCCGTTGTCGTCATTGTTATCTTGGCCTTGCTTGGCCCGGCCATCGGCAACACATTCTCCAATATCATCACATCGATCTAATCCGTTATCATAAGCATCGATCATGATATGCAAGAGGCCTCCTCATAGGGGGTCTTTTGTATTATTGTGCCCCCCCACATCCTCTGTAGCATCATTTCAATAGCCCATGCTACAATGCCCGCATTTGTTACGTTAAGCGCAAATTAGGGGGCTTACAAGATGACACAAGACTTTCTGTTCCGTGGCTCATTAGCCGAGGTTGACCCCATCGTGGCCGAACTTGTTCGGCACGAAACGGCGCGGCAGGCGCGGTACCTGGTGATGATTCCCTCGGAGAGCACCATCCCACAGGCTGTTCGTGAGGCTGTTGGGTCTGCATTCCACAATATTTATGCCGAAGGTTACCCGCTCGATGAAACACGCTGGATGAACGAGGCGGACATCCTCGACTACGACCGTCAGATGGCGAACTACCGCCGCAACGGTGACAACCGTTATTACAAAGGCACCGAGTACGCGAACATCATCGAAGCCCTTGCGCGTCGGCGTGTTGCCGAAGCCTTCGCCAACGAACGAGTCAGCGCCGATCAACTATACGTTAATGTACAGCCCCTCAGCGGTGCCCCTGCGAACAGCGCGGCCTATAGTGCCCTCCTCGAAGTCGGTGACACCGTCATGGGCCTGGACTTGTTGCATGGCGGGCACCTCACCCACGGTAGCCCGGTAAACCGCAGCGGAATTTACTACAACATCGTCAGCTATGGGGTCGACCAAAAAACCGAACGCCTGGACTACAACCAGATCATGGACCTCGCGCTGGAAACGCGCCCCAAGATGATCATCGCCGGGTTCACAAGTTACCCCATCGCACCCGACTTCGAGACATTCCGCGAAATTGCTGACGCGGTGGGCGCATACCTGCTCGCGGACATCGCTCACACGGCGGGCATGGCGATTGCCGGTGCTTACCCCAACCAGGATGGGCTGGCCGAAGTAGACAACTTTACGGCACACAAAGC
>CAYSVE010000587.1:0-4024 GCA_964434365.1 uncultured Anaerolineaceae bacterium
ATGTCTGCAGCGGGTTTGGCATGAAGGTCGGCGATGCACCGACATCCTGCACGAGCACACCCTGCCGTTCGCGGGCGGCCTTCGCCACAACGGAGGACGTGTGATCGACCGAAATACTGTGGTGGTGCTTCAACATGACCTTACCCGCCTCACCGGCCCCCGCTGCGAGGAAGAGCATTTCGCCCTCGGCATCGAGCAGGTACACATGGGCGTGGTAGAGATCGAAGCGCAGTTTGGTAAGCTCGACGAAGTTCGTCAGCAGTTCGTCTACGTCCATCACGGTCGTGGTCGCGGCACTCACTTCGGCCACCGTTTCCAACTGGCGGGCCGAACTTTGTACCTGGCTGAAGGTGCGGGCGTTCGCGATACCAACCGCGATTTGCGAGGCGAGCGTGCTCTGGATTTGCACGTCTTCCTCGGTGAGTTTGTAGGCCTCGTCCGACTGGATGTCGAGCACGCCGAGGAGTTCGCCACGCACGATGAGCGGCACGGCGATTTCGGAGGCGGTGTGGGGCAGTAGCGGGTTCGGCATGAACGACGCCGATTTGTTGACATCTTGCACGAGAACACCCGTCCGCTCGCGGGCTGCTTTCGCCACGATGGATGTGCGGTGGTCGACAGTGATGCTGTGGTCGTGCTTGAGCATCACTTCACCGGCCTCACCGGCACCTGCTGCGAGGTTGAGGACTTCGCCGTCTTCGTCTAGCAGGTACACATGGGCGTGATACAGGTCGAACCGCTCTTTGGTGAGTTCCACAAAGTTGGTGAGCAGGTCTTCCACATTCATCACGGTGGTGGTGTTGGTGGTCACCTGGGCCACCGTCTCTAGCTGGCGTGCGCGACGCTCGCTCTCGCGGTGTGCCTGCTCTTCGGCGATGAAGGAGCGGCGAGATGCCACGACCGAGGCGATTGTCTCTTGCACTTCCTCGATGATAATCACCAGGTCGCGCTCGAATTCGTGTGGCTCTGGCCAGGTGAAGGTCACCATACCATGCCACTGACGCCCCGATCGCAAGGGAATTGGGGTGATGGCTGCGATGCCCGATTGCCGGAGTAGCTCGGCATTCGCTTCGCCGAGTCGTGGGTCGTTATCGCGATCTTCGATGTAGATGATGTCGTCTGGGTTATCGTAGACCAGTTGCGCAATTGGGTTCGCTGTCGCGTCGACCTCGACCTGGGGTAGCACCGAGAGCGGCAGTTGCTGGCCATCGCCAGAGCGTACACTCACGGTGCGGTGAATCTCTGGGCGGTCTTCGTTTTCCGTCGTGACCATGTAGGTGAGCGTGGCCATACCGAACCCGTAGGATTCGAACGGTTCGGCAACGGCGCGCAAAATTTCATCTTCATTCGACGCTGCCGTGAGGTCTTCCACAATGTCGGCGATGATCTCGTTACGTCTGGCGGCAGCGGCCTGTTCGCGTTCGCGGAGGATCGGCTCGGTAACATCCACCGACGCCGCCACGAAGTGGGTGACTTCGCCACGGGCGTTGGTGATGGGCGAGAGTGCGACCTGGTTATAGAACATGACGCCGTTCTTGCGATAGTTGCGCAGGGTCACCTGGGTTTGGCGGCCCTCGCGGATGGCTGCACCGAGTTCGTGGCGGCCTTCCTGGTCGCGGTCGTCACCTTGCAAAAAGCGGCAGTTGCGGCCTAACGCCGCGCCGAGTTCGTAGCCGGTGAGGTCGGTGAAGGCCTGGTTTACGTACACCAGGGGGGCGTCCGGCTGGGAGGCATCGGCAATGGCGATGGATGTCAGCGAGGCTTCGATGGCGCTGTTGCGCAGCGTGAGTTCCTGCTCGAAGGCTATGTTGACAGTGACGTCGCGGAAGTTGATGATGATACCCTGGATGGCCGGGTTGTGCATCTCGCTCCGGTCGATACCGTCGAAGGTCCGTATATCGCCCTCGACATGGCGCATGCGGAAGCGCGTTGGCTCTGGGTTGATGATGCGGGTGTCTTCCACATTGGCAGCCGCCAGCCGCTGGATGCGCCCCATAATCAGCGGCACATCGTCCGCGAGGATGTAGTCGAGAATATGTGTCCCGGTTACATCGACAATGTCGTAACCCAAGTAGCGCTCAAAGGACGGCGAAACATACTGAATGATGCCTTCGCCATCGATAATCGTCGTGATATCCGACGAGCCTTCGATGAGGTTGCGGTAGTATTCCTCACGCTCGCGGGTTTCTTGTTCCAGCTGCTTGTTCGTCACGCCGATGGCGATCTGCCGGGAGGCACTGCGCAACAGCCTGAAGTCGTCTTCGGTGAAGGTGTAGGGTTTGCTGGTGAAGGTGAGGAAGGCCACGCCGATCGTACCACCTTCGCGGCTGCCAACCGGGATAGCGGCTGCCGATTTGATGCCGAATTGCTCGACGTAATGCTGTGGGAAGCCTGGGTACGTCTTGGCGTCGTTCACCGGGATGACATTCAGTGTCCTGAGGGCTTCGATACCATGAGGGTATAAGTGCCCGGGGTCGGCAATGCCGTCGACAAACTCCTGTGTTATTTGTGGGCCAGTGCCGACGACGCCGTACCAGTAATCATCCGCTTCGTCGTAGCGGTCCAGCACGATGATGTCGGCCTCGAACGCCGTGCGGATGACTTCCAGCGTTTCTTCCAGTAGGGTGAAAAGGTCGGTATCCGCCTGGGTGATGATTTCGGCAATATCGCTGTTGACGCCGAGTTCCTTCACACGCTGCTGAATGCGGGCTTCCTGTCGCTTGGCTTCGACACCGGTGGCGATCTGGTAGCTCACCGTTTGCAGCAGATTCACCTCTTCTTCGCTGAAGAAGTGTTGAATGCGGTTGTAGTTGAGGTAGGCAACGCCGATTTTCTCGTTACGGCCCACAACCGGCATCACAGCGACCGACTTGATGCCGATGCTTTCGATGTATTCCTTCGGGAAGCCAGGGTAGGTAGCCGCAGTATCGACAGTGACGACGCGGTTTTCGGTGATTGCCTCGGTGGCGTGGGGCGCGAAGTCGAATGGTTCGACGACGGACCTAATAAAGTCTATAGTGATACCCTCTCCAACGCCGGTGAGGCCATACCACATGTTTTCGTCCTCGTCGTACTCGGTGAAGACGATGTTGTCTGGCTCTAGCGCCTCTAGCACAACGTTAAACACGTTTTCCAGCATCGTGACGAGGTCGTCATCCACACGGTTGATGTACTGTGCGGCACGGTTGGCCACGTTGAGGTCGCGGACGCGTTGTTGCGTCGCTTCGAGCTGAAGCACGTTGGAGAGCGCAGTCGCGAGTTGGGTAGCGATAATCGTGAGTGTGCGTACTTCTTCGTCGCTGAAGTGGTTCACCGCGTCCGACTGCACATCGAGCACGCCAAGGAGTTCGTTACCGACAAACAGCGGCAGCGCAGCCTCTGACCGGGTGCGTGGGAGCAGCGGGTTCGGCAAGTGTTCGCTGTCGTCGAGCACGTTTTGGGCGATAACCGGTTGCAGCGACCGGGCAGCGCGGGCCACGAGGCTCTTCTCGGAGAAGTAGTCGATACTGTGCCGGGCGGCCTTCATGTTGCGGCCTGCCTCGCCGGTACCGGCGGCCACCGTGAGGCGGTTGCGCCGTGTGTTGAACAGGTACACATGCGTGTGGTAGTAAGCAAACGTCGCCGAGAGCCGGTCTACCGCATTTTGGAGCAGCGGTTCGGTTTCTTGCACCTGGTTTAGCTGCTGGCCGAGTTCGTAAGCGAGGGCTTCGCGCTGTTCGGCCTGTTTGCGGTCGGTGATGTCCGTTTGCACAGCAACAAAGTGCGTGAGTTCGCCATCACGGTTATACAGGGGCGAAATGCTCAACTCGTTCCAGAACAGCGTGCCGTCCTTGCGATAGTTGCGCAGCACAACTGTCGTGTTGTGCCCCTCACGAAGAGCATAGCGCAGTTTACGAAGGTCTTCCTGGTCACGGTCGTCGCCCTGCAAAAAGCGGCAGTTACGGCCAATCACTTCGTATTCCTCGTAGCCGGTGATGCGGGTAAACGCGGGGTTCACGTAAGTGCGCGGCAGATCCTCAGCGCG
>CAYSVE010000588.1:0-4023 GCA_964434365.1 uncultured Anaerolineaceae bacterium
TGGCTGAAGGTCGAGTCCCAGTCGGCGAAGGCGAGGGTCACCGTGCCCGGCGTGGTTTCCACGGCGGTGAGGCCGCTGTAGGCCCACAACAGGTCGACGCGTTGGCCGTTGAGGCGTGCGCGCCAACCAGGGTAAAACGGCTGTGCCAGCGTGACAATCGCTGGTGTGTTCGTCAAAACGTCGACTTCGACGCGCTCCGGCTCACGCAACGTAACGCTGAGACGCGAAACTGTGGGCAGCTCGCCCCCAGCTTCTAGCGACGGCTCCTGCATCAAAATGACCGAGTCGCGCGGATCGAAGGCCGGGTCGGCGAGCAGCGCCCGCGCGAATGCCGCGCTATCGACGACATCGGCGCGGTGGACGAGGTGCGCAAACGGGCGCGGGTCGTCGAGTTGGTGCAAACTCACCGGGCCAAAGCGATCCCCGCCGGTCGCAATCACCTGCGATGGGACGGGCAACGCATCCCAACCGCTGAATACGTACTCGACGGCCATCAACTCCCAGTACACCGGGTTGATCTCGAAAGCCGACGGCTCGGCGAACGGGGGTTGCTGCAACTGAAACAGGCCATCCAAAAACAACGGACTGATGCCGCGCACATCGTACACGCCGTACAAACTACCGAAGTTGTCCGTCAAGCCACGGAAGCCGTCCACGCGCGCGCCCACCACCGGCTCGATGAGCGGCGGCGGTACCATGCTGATCTGTAGTGCGGGTGGGATGTCATCGTAGTTGCTGGGGGCATCCATATTCACGCTGAATAGTTCGATGACGAGTACGGCCATCAGCGCGAAGCGCCAGCCGCGCCACATGCACAGGCCCATCGCGCCCGCTGTCAACGCGCTGAAGGCCACCGGGCCAACCGCGTCGCCGTAGGCACTTGGGAAGCCCAGCCACAACACAAACACGAACACGAATATCGCGATGATGCCGCCCGCGAGGGCCATCACCCGTACCCTAAAAACGGGGCTACGTGGGAAATTCGCTGCGCCGTAGGCCGCGAGTATCGCGAGGCTGTGCGCGAACAGGTATGCGGCGCGCTCTTGCCCACGGAAGAAGCGCAACCCCGGCACGACGTTATACAACGCCGGGAAAAGCGCCGCATTCGCGCCGAAGCTGAGCAACAGCGCGAAGAACGCCACCCCCACCCCGAACCGGCGCTCGCGGACGCGCGCCCCGGCGACGGCCAACATCAACCCGACGCCCCCCACATACAGTGGCGAGAACAGGCTCACTGTGCCGGGGAAGAACATCTGCATTACATCGTGGAACGGGAAGCCGTTGCCCTTCGCTGCGTAGCCGAGGCCCGCACGCGCTGTCCGCGCGAGGTATTCCAGGCCCGGCAAAAACGTGACCGCCGTCGCGCCGAAGCTAATGAGGCCGAACAGGGCTGTCCCCGCGATGAAGTGCCACAGGCGTGCGGGGGCGTTCCACAGGCGGTAGGCATAGTAGGCCACCAGCAAATACGTGAGGAACCAGCTCGTTTGTGGGTGACCGGCCAGCCAGCTACAGCCGAGTGCCAACCCCGTGAGCGTCAGCGGGCGGTAATTCACGGCGTCGTCGCGCGTCGCCTCGTGGACCCCCAGCAGCGCCAGCGGAAGCCACACCCCCGCCTCCATCAGCGCGAGTTGCAACGGCGGATAGCCGCTCATGTAGCCGCCGTAACCCCCAACAACCGCCGCCACAAATCCACCGAGGGCGGTGCCGGTCATTCGACGGACGAGGGCGTACATGCTGAGCGTGTACAGCAGCACGTGCAGCGTCATTTCGGCCTGTAGCGCGTGATACGTCCACTCGCGGGTGAAGGCCAGCGTCAATAAGCGGGGCGGGTAAAACGCGGCGGCTTGCGTATCCGCGATGAAGGGCAGCCCGCCGTTGTTGTACGGGTTCCACAAGGGGATTTCCAGCGCGCGCGCCCGCTCGTGCTGATACGCCCCGAATGTCACAAACTGCCCGCTGAAATCACCCTGCGTGAGTGAGGCGCGGTCGGCCTCGATGGGGGTGTACAACCGCCAGAAAAACATCCCCCACAGCACAATCAGCAGCGCGATAGCACCCCAGTCGCGGTTAGTCATCGGGTTGCACCCGCACGCGGCTCAAATAGAAGAAGTCGTTCGCCATGCCGCCGTCGTCGGTGACCACGCGCAGGCGCGGAAAACTGCCATCGGGCATGGGGATGTAAAAGCCCACTTCGAGTTCGTACACCATCGGCGCGGCGTCCTCGCGGACGGTCATGGTATGCGTGTCCGCGATGATTTCGCCGGGTTCCCAGGTCGTCGTGGGGCGCGTCCAGCCTGCCGGTTGCGCATCGCTCCCCGCGACGATGTCCGCCGTCCCTGGGTCGATGATGTGTACGAAAATCGTGTAGTTCTCGTCGAAGGTACTTAGGGCGCGCCAGTACAGCGTCATCTCGACCGCCTCGCCCTGTTGCGGTGTCAGCGTCGATAGCTCGTAGCCAACGAGTTCCGCCGCGCTAGCGAAATTCACACTCAGCGGGTTCGGGAAGTCGCCCGCGCGCGGCACAAGGTCCACGCTGCCGACGGTGACCGTTTCGGCACCAGTTTCGTCGGTCAGGCGCTCGCCCGTCGGTAGATGATACCAGCCGATGTTCACATCGAGCGTGGATGGTGCGTAAGCCGCCTCTGGCACCCACACCGCAATCGGATTCGTCCACGCGCGACCCCCTTCAAGCTCGGACGTTGCGAGCAGCCCGCGCCCGGGGTATACGTCGCGCTGGCCGATGATGACACCATCGGGCCGGGTGAGGTGTACGAACAGGCTCCAATCGCGCGCGGGTGTTTCGACGGCCTGCCATGCCGTCTCCAGCAGAATATAGCTTTCGGGCGTCGCTTCCGCTGAGGTCACTTCGGCGCGCAGCAGCGCCAGTTCGCCGGGTTCGCCCTCGCGGGCATAGACCGTTTGCGGCTCGCCGACCGTCGACGGTGGCAGTGGTGGGGTGTAGGTCGGGCGGATGACGCCAAACAGCCCGCCGACGCTCGTCAGTACGAAAAACGCGCCGACGCTCGCAGGCAGGGCATTCAGCACCCTGCGCGCGCGCCCCGGCCACGCGAGGCCGACGGCCATCCACAGGGCGATGCTGCTGAGCGCACCGAAAACCAGCCGCCCCTGCGACGCCGGGGTGATGTGTGTCCAGCGTAGGTACGAGGCGAACGTCACCACCGGCCAGATGATCGTCACGGCAGTGTAGAGCCACCACGCGCGCGGCTTCGCCCGGCGGAAGGCTATCCACAGCAGGTAGGCAACCCCGCTCAACAGGGCGGCGAGACCCACCGTGTTAAACACATCGTAGGCCCAGCCCGGCAGTGGTACATTCACACCACCGAAGAAGCCCCAGTATGCCTGCAAAAAACTATGGCGCTCCGCCCATAATTGGGCCGCGTTCGCAGGGATGAGCCGCCGCCCGACGGTATCGAGGAAGGTATTCAGGCCGGTCGGGTCGTCGTACAGCATCCAGTTGCGGATGTACCACCACCCCGCGATCACGTTCGTCAACGCGCCGCTGATGAGGCCGCCGTACACAAACGGTCGCCAATCGCGGTTGCGCACACTCAGCACACCCAGCACAATCGCCACCATCGGTATCATAAACGCCAGGCTGCCCTTCGCCAGTAACCCCACCCCCACGCCGATACCCAACGCGATGTAGTCTCGCAGGTGGGGTGGCTTGGCGCCTTTGAGCATGAGCACCAGTTGCAGGGTAAGGGCATTGCCGATGAAATTGCTGAGCGCGTCGTTGTTCACACTACCGTGGATGAACACAAACATCGGCATGAACGCGACCAACGCCGCCGCTGTGAGCGCGACGGTGGGCCAACCGGGGAAGATTTCGCGCGCGAGGGCATACGTCACGGCGACGGTTCCTAGCCCTAATAGCACAGACATGAATCGCACGATGTGCACGGCTAGCGCTGTGCCGCGCCACGGAAAAGCCTCAAGCTCCGGGCGATGCACCATCATATTGGCGTTGCCGTCTGGCCTTACGATGCCGATGTCGGCGTGCGG
>CAYSVE010000589.1:0-4022 GCA_964434365.1 uncultured Anaerolineaceae bacterium
TTGAACGGGTCACCGACGGTGTCACCGACTACGGCGGCTTTGTGTGCCTCAGAACCCTTACCACCCAGGTTGCCACGTTCGATGTACTTCTTGGCGTTGTCCCAGGCACCACCGGCGTTCGCCATCATCACCGCGAGCATAAACGCGGAGATGAGCGAGCCAAGCAACAGGCCGATCATGGTTTCTTTGCCGACGATTTGCCCCAGCGCATTGCCCTGGCCCAAACGCGCCAAAATGGCAACGACAATCGGTGTCGCGATCGCGATGACACCCGGCACGATCATCTCGCGGATGGCGCTTTCCGTGCTGATGCTAACGCACGTGCGGTAGTCGGGGTCGGCGGTGCCTTCCATAAGGCCTGGAATTTCGCGGAACTGGCGACGTACTTCCTCCACGATTTCTTCGGCGGCTTTACTCACGGCGAGCATCGTCTGCGCGCTGAAGACGTACGGCAGCGCTGCGCCGAGCATCAAGCCGGTGAACAGGCGCGACAGCACGCCGGGGTCGACGAGGTTGCTAGCGGTGAGGTCGGCGGAGGTGATAAATGCGGCTGCCAGCGCGAGGGCGGTCATGGCTGCACTGCCGATAGCGAAGCCCTTGCCGGTCGCGGCGGTGGTGTTACCGAGGCTGTCCAGCGCGTCTGTACGGTCACGAACAGAGCCTTCGAGTTCGGACATCTCCGCGATACCACCGGCGTTGTCGGCAACCGGGCCGTAGGCGTCCGTCGCGAGGGTGATGCCGAGCGTCGAGAGCATACCGACAGCGGCCATCGCCACCCCGTAGAAGCCCGCGCCGTAAATCGCGATGAGCGTTACGAAAATCACGATGACGGCGGGGGGAAGGGCGCTTTCCATACCGACGGAAAGGCCGCGGATGATGACGATGCCGCTGCCGCCGGTCGCGCTTTCAGCGAGTTCCTGTGTGGGCTTATACGTGTCGGCAGTATAATACTCCGTGAAGTAGCCGATGAGCACACCACCTAGCAACCCGCTGAGCGTCGCCAGAATCACGCCGAAGCCAAGGCCAAGCAGCGAACCGAGGATCACCACTGCAACGGCAACGATGAGGCTCGCGCCGTATACGCCACGGCGCAGGCTACCGAGTAGGTCTTCCTGCGTAGCACCTTCTTCTGTCTGCACCAGGTAGGTGCTGCCGATGGCGATAAGCAGGCCAGCAGCGGCCACCAATAATGGGAATGCCTGCCCGGCTGCGTTACGGAGCGCATTCTCATCGGCGGTAGCACCTTCGAGGTTGAGTGCGCCAAGGGCAGCAAGCGAAATCGCGGCGATGATGGAGCTAGCGTAGCTCTCGAACAGGTCGGAACCCATCCCGGCGACGTCACCCACGTTGTCACCCACGTTGTCTGCGATCACGGCAGGGTTACGCGGGTCATCTTCAGGGATACCCGCTTCCGTCTTGCCGACGAGGTCAGCACCGACGTCCGCAGCCTTGGTGAAGATACCCCCCCCCACACGCGCGAAGATCGCGATGGAGGTTGCGCCGAAGCCGAAGCCAGCCAGCGCACTCGCGGCACGAGCGGGGTCCGAAATGGCCGAGTTGAAAATGAAGAATAGAATGCTAATGCCCAACAAAGCCAGCCCAACGACCATCGTACCCATTACGGTACCACTGGCAAAAGCCACGCGCAGACCTTCGTTCAAGCTGTTCGACGCAGCTTGCGTGGTGCGGACGTTCGCGCGCACTGCGATGCTCATACCGATGTAGCCCGCCGTAGCCGATGCTGCCGCACCCAACACAAACGCTACCGCTGTCCAGGCAGAGAGGCCAACCGCCGGGCCAAGCACCAGCAAAACGACTGTCACGACCGCGACCAGGATGCCGACGTAGCGATATTCGCGCTGCAAGAATGCCTGGGCGCCATCCTGGATGGCGCTGGCGATTTTCTGCATGGTTTCGTTACCGGCGTTCTGTTCCAAAATCCAACGGGCAAGGTAGCCCGAAAATCCAATGCCGATAATCGCGGCAAGGAACGCCAGGAAGTTTGCAGTACTTTGCATGGTTGTTCTTCTCCATTGATTTTTTGACACTATTGGCACTAAAGAAGCCGCTACAAAGCTAGCGGCAGCGTGGACTCAAACTCGGAGGCAGATGATACCGCAACATATCATTTGTGCACAGGTTTACAATCGGCGGTGCTTGCGCCAAAATGGAGATGAACTAGGCAACATGGGCACGTAATGCCGCAAACCAACCAGCAGAATCTGGGTCGATTCGGCGAAAACCTCGCTGCAAATCATCTCGTGGCCAAGGGCTATACCATTGTCCAGCGCAACTGGCACTGCAAGGCCGGGGAAATCGATATTGTTGCACAACTCGGCGACGAGTTGGTGTTCGCCGAGGTGCGTACGCGCCGCTCGCACTCCACCGAAGCGGCTTTTGCAAGTGTCGACATGAAAAAGCAGGAGCGACTGCAAAAAGCGGCCTTTGCTTACATCGAAGCCCATGCGCCAGATGCCCTTTGGCGTATCGATGTGGTGGCTGTTGCGGTGCCGAATCGCGGTAAGCCGATCGTCGAGCATGTGCAGGATGCCCTGGGATGGTAAGACCGCTCATCGTGGTTCTTGGGCCGACTGCGGTCGGCAAAACGGGGTTCGCGATCCATCTTGCCCGAACCCTGAACGGTGAGATCGTCGGTGCCGATAGCCGGCAGATTTACCGCTATATGGACATCGGCACGGCGAAACCCACCGTTGCCGAGCGCGAACAGGCCAAGCACCACCTGGTGGATTTCGTCGAACCTGATGCCACGCTCTCATTGGCGCAGTACCAAAGCGCAGCCTACACAGCAATCGATGACATCCACACGCGCTCGCGTTTGCCGTTGCTGGTTGGTGGCACCGGTCAGTACATCTCGGCGATTGTCGAAGGGTGGTCGATACCGACAGTGCCACCGAACGATGTGCTGCGCGCTCAGCTCGAAGCGGAGGCCGTTGCCAGGGGCAACGAAGCGCTCCATTCTCGTTTGCGTGCCCATGACCCTGAAGCAGCCGAGAAAATCCACCCGAACAATGTGCGCCGTGTGGTGCGGGCGTTGGAAGTGTTCATCGAAACGGGGACGCCCATCACCGAGTTACAGCGCAAGCAGCCGCCACCGTATCGCGTTTTGCAACTCGGTTTGACCCTAGAACGTGAACGCCTTTACGAGCGCGCGGATACCCGCGTGGACAAAATGATCGAGGCTGGTTTTGTCGACGAGGTGCGACGTTTACACGCGATGGGCTACGGTCGTACGCTGCCCGCGATGAGCGGCCTTGGTTATGCAGAACTCGGCGCGTACCTTGCGGGTGAGACCTCACTGCCGGAGGCGACAGCGCAAACGAAGATCAACACCCACGATTTCATCCGACGGCAGTATACGTGGTTCAAAGGGCACGATACGGGTATTGTGTGGCACAATACGGCAGAGACAATGCCTCATCAGTTGGAGGTGTTTGTAGCCGAGTGGCTGGAGACCTGACCGATGGACTTCCTTCGCAACCGAAACAACCCCAATCAGTTGGTGGGTATCTTTTTATTGATCCTGCTGGCAGTCTTCGCCGGACAAAACACATTACCCGCACTCATCGCAGAGTATGTGCCCAACGTCGAGGAGGCGTTGCCGTGCCGCTGGCTCCGCCAACCCGAGGATCTTGCGGCACACCAGTCACTATTAGGGCGGGCCGCTGCCGAAGGAGGCGACCCCCTGCGCTTACGCGTGAATGCCGGTCCGTTACCCACTGACCCCAACGGTGAACTGGTGATTGCCATCACGGTCGAAAATCGCTCGATAGGAACGTTGCCCATCGTCTACGACCCCGACGCGGTGATTGTCGGTAACAATGGCACGTCTGGCCTCGGTATTATCTTCACCCCAGCGAGCAACATTTTCACCACGGGCGCGGGACGTTCCGATTCGGCATCGTATGCGAGCAACAATCTGCGGCTGTTGGGGCCTCGCCAGCGATGCGTGCACCGCATGACGGTCGCTGCCAATCATCTCGATGGCAATTTCACCAGTGGTG
>CAYSVE010000590.1:0-4012 GCA_964434365.1 uncultured Anaerolineaceae bacterium
GTTTGCGATGTGGTTGGCAATACCGATCGTGCCGATGGTATCCATCCAGTTGCCAGCGTGGGGTGCTTCGGCGAGGCGCATCGTGTGGGCCGTGCCCACCACCTTGCCATCGAGCAGCGCAACAAATTGGCCCTCGGGGAAGCGGCCTAACTGTTGTGCCAGCGCGGCACGACCGATGCAATCCTCACACGGTTCATCGGGTGTCATACCAAAGGCAAGGCGAATAACCTCATTGATATCTTCGGCGTGCGCCAATCGCGAATTAAGAATAGTCAAATCATCCAAACGAACGCCCTTTGCCCCTGTAGATTATTGCTTTGGCGAAGATACACATTAAGCGATATTATAAGACACATAGCATTTAACGAAAGTGCCCAGCGCGGGCAACGAAAGCCCAATGGTACCACACGCGCTATGAACCGCTACCTACGCAACGAACATTCTCGAAGCTTTTTGCTGGCCCTGCCCACCATCCTATGGTTGGGGCTGTTCTTCCTACTTCCACTCATCATTATTTTGTGGATCAGCTTTTTATCGCGAGGGGCTGGCGGAGCTGCCGTACTCCCCCTCACGTTGGAACACTACGACCGAACCTTTGGGGTCTTTTGGCCGGTGTTGCAGCGGTCCATCTGGATCGCCGTGCTGACGACTGTCATCTGTCTCGTGATCGGGTATCCGCTGGCGTACTTCATCAGTACTCGCCAGAACCCACTTTTTCAGCAGGTCTGCCTCTTCCTAGTGATTCTGCCCTTCTGGACGAACTTCCTCATTCGCACCTATGCGTGGCGCATCTTGTTGGGCGAGGAGGGCACCATCAACGGGTTTTTGCAGTGGTTGGGTATCATTACAGAGCCACTGCGCATGCTAAACACACCCTTCGCGGTTGTGGTGGGCCTCGTATATGGGTTTTTGCCGTTTATGGTGCTGCCGATTTACGCCTCAGTGGAGCGCTTCGACTTTCGCTTCGTCGATGCGGCGCACGACCTCGGCGCGAACGACTGGCGCGTCTTCTGGCGGGTGGTGTGGCCGATGACGCTCCCCGGCGTATACGCGGGCAGCGCGTTGGTGTTTATCCCGTCGGTGGGCGCTTATGTGACGCCGGACTTGCTCGGTGGTACACGCGGTTTGATGATCGGTAACCTTATCCAACGGCAGTTCAGCGGAAGTGGCAATATGCCACTAGGGTCGGCGTTGTCCGTCATCATGATGGCCGTCGTACTGTTGTCGCTGTTGGTATATGCCTTCCTTGGGACGAATCGGAGAGCGAGGTAGCCCATGGCGACGATTGCGAACCCTCAACCCCAACAACAAAAGCGTGTCGAGATCAACCCGGCAGCCGTAGATCGTGACCTGCGCGTGCGGTCCATTGGGCGTGTTGGCCTGTGGCTGAACCCGATATTCGCGTACTTTTTCCTGTGGGCGCCGATTATCATCCTGGTGTTGTTTTCGTTCAACAGTTCGCGCTCAGTATCTCGTTTGGATGGTTTCACGCTAGAGTGGTACAACAACATACTCAACAACGTCGTTGGCGCGGGTGAAAACTTCTCCACGGAGTTGATGCTCAAGTCGTTACGCAACAGTCTCATCGTGAGCGGCTTTGCCACGGTCATCTCCACCATTATCGGCACGATGGTCGCGATGTCGTTGGCGCGTGGGGCGAGTTTCCCTGGGAAGCGCTTACTCGACGGCGTATTGTTCTTCCCGCTGGTGATACCCGAAATCACGCAGGGTATTTCGCTGGCGATCTTCTTCCGCGTACTGTTCGACTGGTGGGAGACTGTCACGGGCGTACGCTTGTTCCCTGGCTTTGCGACCATCATTATCGCACATGTGGCATTCAACATCTCGTACGTAGCGATTGTTGTGCGTGCACGCCTCGCCGATATGAACCCCCGCCTCGAAGAGGCTGCACGCGACCTCGGCGCAGACGAGTGGCAAACGTTCTGGCGGGTGACCTTTCCGCTGATTGTACCTGGCATCATCGCCGGGGCGCTGCTGGCGTTTACCTTGTCTCTCGATGACTTTGTGGTGACGTTCTTTACGTCGGGTGTGGGGACGACCACCCTACCGGTGTTCGTGTATGGGTTGCTCAAGCTGAGTGTGACCCCAGAGATCAACGCCATTTCAACGATGATGATGCTCGCTTCCACGGTGCTAATCGGTATTTCTATGCTTATTCAAGGGCGCAACGCGTTAAACGCGTAAGGCCATATGAAAATCTTCAGGAGGTTTGTGCAAATGAAGAAGTTATTGCTCGTAACGATGGTTTTGGTGCTGGCACTGCCGGTGATGGTCAGTGCACAGGATGACGGTTGGGGTTGCCCGGATGGCTTCGACGGGCAGACGCTGAGTGTGTTCAACTGGTCTACGTATATTGCCGAAGACACGATCCCGAACTTTGAGGAGTTGTGTGGGGTAACGGTAAATTACGATATTTTCGAAAGCGACGAGACAATGCTCTCGCGCATTCGCCAGGGTAACCCCGGCTACGACATCGTGGTGCCGAGTGGGGATACGATTGCAATCATGGCCCGCGAGGAACTGCTCGTTCCCCTGGACATGGATGCAATCCCCAACTTCGACAACCTCAACCCGCAACTGCTCGATGCACCGTACGATCCCGGCAACGTGTACAGCGTGCCGTACCAGTGGGGTACAGTTGGCCTGGGCTACAACACCGAGGTCTTCCCCGATGGTGTGAGCTCCTGGGAGGAGCTTTACACCCACGATGGCCCCGTCGCCTGGCTCGATGACCGCCGCGCGACCTTCGGGGTGGCGCTCCTTGCGCTAGGCTACGACCCGAACACCACGAACCCAGGCGAAATCGCCGAGGCGCGTGACTACCTAATCGAACGCGGTGGCAACGTCGTCGCAGTGGCCGCCGATGACGGACAGGTGCTGCTAGAACGCGGCGATGTCGACATGACGGTGGAGTACAGCGGCGACATCTTCGCATTGGCCGAGGAGTGCGAGTGCGACACCTACAACTACGTCATCCCTGAAGAGGGCGCGAATGTATGGACGGACAACCTGGCTGTACCCGTCGATGCACCGAACGCTGAGCTGGCAATGGTCTTCATCGACTACGTGCTGGACGCACAGGTTGGTGCCGACATCAGTAACTACACGGCCTACGCCTCACCGAACTTGGCTGCCATCGACGCAGGGCTGATCGATGAGGAATTCCTCGCAGACCCGGCTATCTACCCAGACCCTGATGGTGACACAAGCCTGTTCATTATCGAAGAAGCCGATGCCGACACCGAGCAGGCCTATAACGATGCCTGGGACGAACTTCTGATCTTCCTCGGCCAATAGTCAGTAAACAATACTCTGTGTTTGCGTAGGGGCGTCTGAGCACGTCTCTACCTTTTTATACGGATAGTTTAGTTGTGTAGTTGAATAGGCATCGACACAATGACCTACGATGTTCAATTAAAGGGCGTTTCCAAGGCGTTTAGCTCAGGGGGCAAGCAAGTCCTCGCTGTGGACAACATCGATCTCGCGATCGACCAGGGCGAGTTTTTCGCGTTGCTGGGGCCGAGCGGGTGTGGCAAAACGACCACCCTGCGGATGATCGCGGGGTTCGAGCAACCGACCGAGGGTGAAATTCTGCTGCGTGGTGACGCAGTGCAGGGTGTGCCGCCCTTCCATCGCCCCGTGAACACTGTCTTTCAGGACTATGCGCTTTTCCCACACATGACCGTGCTCAACAACGTCATGTTCGGGTTGAAGATGGATGGACGCCCCAACAGGGACTGCCGAAAGCTTGCGGAGGAAGCGCTCGACCTTGTTCGGCTGCCCGATGTCGGCGACCGCAAACCGACACAACTTTCCGGGGGGCAGCAGCAGCGCGTGGCGCTGGCTCGCGCGCTCGCGAAGCGACCGGCTGTGCTTCTCCTCGATGAACCCCTCGGCGCGCTCGACCTCAAGCTGCGAAAGCAAATGCAGTACGAACTGAAGTCCATGCAGCAGCAGGTGGGCATTACCTTCATCTATGTGACGCATGACC
>CAYSVE010000591.1:0-4006 GCA_964434365.1 uncultured Anaerolineaceae bacterium
CAAAACCTGATAGGCGTGCATCTGTCTCGTGCACAGTTAGATTACGCTGATTTCGCAGTCGCGAACATGGGGTATGGGCGTTTGGTGGGCGTATCCGCGAGCTATGCCGATTTTCAAGCCACATCGTTTGCGGATGCAGACCTCCGAAATGCTGTACTGTCATTTAGCGACTTCACAAATGCGAACTTCACGAGCGCGAATCTTGTCGAGGCTGTGCTGGGTGACGCAAATTTCACATCAGCGGTTTTTATGTTAGCAACACTTGAAGGTGCAAATCTGTATAGCGCCAACATAAGCGGCGCAAGTTTCTCTGGCGCGATTTTGAGTGATGTAACCTTGCCTGACGGAACAACCTATGAAGCGGGAAGAGACTTAGTCGCCGATTTTGGTGCAGCGTCAAACCCATGAACTGACCACAGTGAATAACTCGTTACTCGCTACTCAGCACTCATGCCTCAACCCTGCCAGCCCCCTAAAACATCGACAACTGCTCTGGTGGCGGGCCGCCCGGTTTGCGTAACGGCTTCGGCGCGAGCAGGCCCGTCTCGTCCAGCCAATCGGCAGACGGACCCTCCCAGCCATAAACAGCGAGTGCCACGCGGCCTGTGGGGCCGAACGTCACATCCTCCGCGACCAGGCGACGGCGTTGTTCGGTGGCTGCGCTGCTGCCCTCCGGCATGGAGATGCCGCCCTTGCTGTTGATGATACGCCACCACGGCACCCCCGGCGACATCGGTTGCCCGTCAATGTCGCGGAAGCTGACGGCGTTAAGGGCCTGGCCCACCCACTGTGGCCCCAAGCGCGCGAACACCTCCGCATCGATGTTCTCCGGTGTGGGTATCATCGAGGCGATTTGGCCGTACGTGCTCACGACACCGTGCGGCACCTGCCGCACGATGCGCCAAACGAGCGGATTAAACACATCCGGGTTCGGTGGGGGGTATTGCATTTGGGTAGCGTCCAAAAAAAATACTGCAACCAGTAAAAAATAAAGGTAAATGGGAGTAACGTTCGGCGGGGTGCCGCACGCTACCCCACGCAAACAATAAGGCACCTCTAATAAAACACGTTCAGGCTCGAATTAGCGAAGCATAAGCTTAATAGACGATGAGAACGTAAACGCCAACCCATGTTAGGGTTGTAGCAACATCACCGCATCGACGCCAGCCGCCGTGCGAATGCGCCCCGCCGGCGTGTACAGCCCCGCGATAAGGGTCTCCCCCGCTTCACCAGGGAGGGTATGCGTATCGACGATGTATTCGCCGGGACGCCAGCCGCTCGTGGGGCGGTCGCCATTCGCAGGTTGGCGGTCGCTCTGTGCGCGCACCTCGCCGCCGCTGAGGCTTTGCACGAAGACGGTATAGTCCGTCGAAGGCGGTGCGTCGGCGGCGGCCCGCCACACCAACGTGACCTGTAGCCCGTCCGCCGTGTCGATCAAATCGCGATAGCCGACGAGTTCACCGATGCCGGGATACAGCGCGCCAACTTCGACATCGACTGACGGCGGCTCGACGATTATAGGCCGCTGCATCACGGTAATACGCCAGACTGTTTGCCCATCGGGCATGGCGACTTCTGCGAGGCCCGCCGTGGCATCTAACGGAATTTGCACCGCGCGCCAGTCGCGGGTGAGGTTGTCCGTCACCGTGGCCGAGGGCGGAATTTCGACGGACCAAGCGCCATCGAGGGCGCGCAGCGTCAGCGGTAGCACCTCGCCACGCCACAGAAAATCCAGCGTGAATACATCCCCGTTGTAGAGCGGTTCGCCAGTTTCGAAGACTCGCATATCCGCGCTAAGCAGGCCCACGCGGGTGTCATCGTGCTGCCACACCGCGCCGGGGACGACACGCCACGTCCCCAGCGGGGTGTCCTTGCCCGCCGCCGAGCCGTCGACGAGCACATCGTAGCCGTTCACGGCGTCGATTTCGTCGTATAGTCGCAGCGTGACGGCGTATTCGCCGGGCGGTGTGCCCAGCGGAAGCCGCAGCAGCGGGTACGCGGTGAGAGTTTCGCCCGTCGCAGAGAGGTCTGCGGTGGTTTGTTGGCGCGCGTTCGCGAAAATGGCATCGGCCTGCGCGATGACATCGCCCAACGGGTTGAGCACCGCCACCGCCGCCTTCAGTTCCGCCGAAATGGGCTGCGCGGTGGTTAGGCGCACGGGGACGCACGCAGCCATGTTCGCGGTGAAGTCCGTCGGCAGTGGCGCGGCCTGCACATTCTCTGCGACGGTGAAGGCCGCGTCGACCGGTGCAAACTCCGAGGCATCGATTTGCGGCGCACGGTAGGTCAGGGTGGTCATGCCGTTGGTGGTGAATTGCTCCGGCGGCGATGTGGTACCGTGGCCCAGCAAACACGGCAGCATCCCCCGATAGTCTGCGCGTTGGGTGTACCACACATTCAGGCTGATGTCGCCGCCGGTGGGCAGCAAGGGCAGCACCGCGTCGAGGTCAGCGCCTTCGGGGAGCGTCACCCGCGCCGCAGCCACGTTCTGCCGCTCCCAGTAGTAGCGCAGGTCATAGCGGTCGGCGTAGCTCCATGCGACGACGCTATCGACGGCTGTGAGCGTGTTCGCATAGTGAGCAACCATCCCGCGCGCATCATCGTGGCGATAGCCGGGTACCGTACCGACGATGAACGCGTTTAGCCAGTACCCGGCGATGAACACCATCAGCAGCACGAAGCGCAATTGCGGGCGCGGTATCCGCGCGAGGCCGACCCCCTGCGCGATGAGCACCAGCGGCACCACCATCACGAGGTAGCGTCCGTGCAATTCGTTGCCGAGCACGGCCAACCCCAGCAGCACCGACAACGTCAGCAACGCCGCATGAAGCAGCACCCAACCGACTTTGCGCAGGGGCACGGTGATGAGGAAAATCGCTAAGGCGACGGCTGCGAAACGCGTCAGCGCCTGCATATCGCCGACGGCGGCCCACGGCGCGACCCACAACGCCTCCCAGATGTCGAAGCTCGGCGGGGTGCGGCGAACAAGGGCGCTGTTCGCGCCCGCCACGAGCAAAAACCGCGCCACGAACCACGGCGCGTACAGCAATCCAACCAGGGCTTGCCCGGCCAGCCACCACAGCGGGTTCGGGCGAAGACGCTTCAACCTTTTACGTCGAGCCAGCTCCTGTGCATTCGGTGCCGAGCCACGTAGAGGCGAGACCATGCCTCGCCCACCGCCAACCAACCAACCGATTCCCACCGCCGCGTTTAACCACAGCACGACTGCCGGGCCGGTATTGTGGCTGTACAGCAGCGCCGTTTCCGCAATCAACAGCCCGGCCCACACGTGCCACGGCGGGTGCGGATGTCGCAACCGCTCGAAGGCCAGGGCGGCCCACAACACCAGCACGGCCAGCAGCGTATACATGCGCATTTCCTGCGAAGCCCACACCAGCGGGGCCGAAAACGCCAGCAGCCCCACCACGACGGTTGACGCGGATGGTAGAATACGGTCGGCGAGCCTCGCAGCCAGGGGTATAATAAGCATGCCAAGGAGGAGCGAGACGTATCGTAGCGCAAAGGTACTCTCGCCAAATTGAGGGGCCGTCAGGTACAACAGGACGTAATACAGTGGGGGGTTGGTCGTGTCTGCATTGATAGCAGCGACCAGGGACGGCTGCGCAGCGGCATATGCCGACCACCCTTCATCGAACCAAACGCTCTGCGACCCAAGCCCGAACACCCGCACGGCAAAGGCGGCCCACAACAAGCCGATTCGTTGCCCGTGCCTCATGGGGTAAGATTTTGCAGAATGTTAGCAACAACGTAGAATAGAGAGCACATCACAAGCATCCGCCGGGTAGGGCAATGACAGACGAACCAAACAACCAAAACTCGATAAAGGTACAATGTCACGTTTGTGGACACATGAACCGCCCCGGTGCGCTCATTTGTGCAAGCTGTGGCACCCTGCTCAATACTGCGGGGACCTCACGCATCGGCACGCGAGACCTGCGCGACATCCCAAGTAGCGATTTGGCCGAGATTATGGAGAAGGTGGAAC
>CAYSVE010000592.1:0-4003 GCA_964434365.1 uncultured Anaerolineaceae bacterium
ACGGTGACTCCGAACGCAATCGGCCAGGTTGGGTGAACCGCTCTCCTCCTCGCCTTCGATGAACAAGCGAACGCGTACCGGCAGATCTCCGACCGTCTGCAGCCAGGCCTGTATCGCAAGTATGTGAAGGAAGAGCACAACCGCCAATATAAGGACACGCCGCGCGGCGTCACCGGGGCGACATTCGAGGCGATGGGGCGCTTACGCGACAGCGAAATCGCCCGCCGGTGGGATACCTTCCGTGTGATGTTGGGCCACCGCGATAATCTCGTCAGCCTCTCCGATATGATCAACCTGCTGGGGCACCTGGAGTTCCCCGTGCGGAACATGCGCGTCGTGCCGGGGAGCCACTACATGTTCAGTGTGGCGTTGCACGATGACCGCACCGCCGACCGCGAAGGCGTGTATCAGCACACCCAAAGCCGCGAAGTGCTCATTCAGGACATTCTGGAGTTGCACGAACGGGCACTCGACATGCAGCGAACGGGCAAGCGCTACGGCGGTTTCAGCCTCGGTTAATGGCAACTTAGCCTCAAACTGTCTTCGATGATAGTCATTGAGGCTTGGTTTGTTAAGCCTCATGAAAACGATTTCATGTCAAGATCAAATATTCTATACATCGGAAGCCGAGGCTTAGGCACTTTTAACGAAGTTAACCAAGTTTTCAAGCTGTATGAAAAACGTCGTAGCATAAATATACTTACTTTAAATCACGTTTCGGTTCACCAAAAATGCAGAAAATCTCCACAAGTTCATCATAATTGGCCCGAATTATGAACACTTGATGAACTGTGATATTTTGAACAATCGATTATTCGGCAGGTATCCAGCCTGGGCTACCCCGAGACCTGCAAAAAAGTTGTTGACACGCCCCAAGAAAGGGCGTATTCTTTGAATAGATCAACCAAAAAGATTGTGTGAAGCGCACAAAAAAACCTCTTAAAAAACACTTTTTCCCTTGCTTCACACAAGCTCACACAAACGCCCTGGCCAAGCCGGGGCGTTTTTTCGTGCGTAAACCCTTAACCTGGAGGCCCCGTGAGCACCAACCCATTTAATGCTACAAATCTCGCCGATGCCATTCGCCTGCGCGATGTGCAGTGGGATGGCGACACCCTGCTGTGGCAGGCTGGCCGCACCCTTTTTGCACAAACGGGCACCGACGCGCCGCGCGAAATTCTCCGCAATACGTCGATTCGTGGCGGGGTGGGCTATGGCGGCGGTGGCTGGACCGTCCGCGATGGGTTGCTGGTTTTCGTGGGGGGCGATGGCCGCCTGTATTGCATGGACATCGACTACGGCGAGCCGCAGCCGATCACGCTGCCGTGGGGTAAAGCGGCCTCCCCGGCCATTTCGCCAGATGGCACGCGCGTGCTGTACGTCCACACCGACGGCGAAAACGATGTGCTGGCGATGGTCCTTTCGGATGGGAGCGACTGGCCGCGCAAACGGCACGACGAGACGGACTTTGTCATGCAACCGGTGTGGCACCCGGATGGTGAAAGGTTATGCTATTTGACCTGGGCACATCCAAATATGCCCTGGGATGAAACGGCAATGTGGATACAGACTGCATCATCTCCTCATCGAAGATTGACCTCGCTCAAAACCCCCTACACACCCTACAAGGAGAACCCGGAGTCCATTTTCGGCCCGCAGTTTTCGCCAGATGGCAAATACCTGCTCTATGCAATCGATCGTGACGACTGGTGGCGTCTCTTTTTGTACGACCTGGAGACCGAAGAAATTCGCCGCCTGACCAGTGATGATGCCGAGTACGCCTACCCCGCCTGGCAGCAAGGGATGCGGCAGTTCGGCTGGACGGGCGATAGCAGGTACGTCTATGCGCTGCGAAACGCCGATACCCGCTACACCCTCGTTAAAATCGAGGTGGCGACGGGCGATCAAACCACAATCGACGCGCTGCGCGATTACACCTTCATGGAGCGGCTAAGCGTCTCCCAAACATCCGATGCCGTGGCGATGATCGCGTCGTCGTCGAATATTCCGGAGCGGGTCATCTCGTATCATGCAGAGACCGATTCGGTGCGTGTGCGTTATCGTAGCCGCCGCGAGCGCGTTTCGACGGAATGGCTGCCCAAAGTCGAGCACGTAACGTGGACTGCTGCCGACGGCGAAACGGTCCACGGGTTGTGCTATCCGCCGACCGGCGCAACCACTGAACCGCCGCCGATGGTTGTGTATGCGCACAGCGGTCCCACGTCGCAGGCCAACGACGATTACAACCCGGTGGCGTTGTTTTTGGCCTCGCACGGATTCGCCGTGCTGCTGCCGAATTATCGCGGGAGCACCGGCTACGGGCGCGCCTACCGCGAGGCGATGCGCGGTCGCTGGGGCGAAATCGATGTGACGGATAGCGCCGACGGCGCACGCGCGATGGCCCAGGCAGGCAAGGCCGACGGCGACCGCCTCGTGGTCATGGGGTCGTCGAGCGGCGGTTTGACGGTGCTGCAATCGCTCAGTACGATGCCCGGTTTTTACCGCGCGGGGATCAGCGTATACGGCGTGAGTGACATGTTTGGTCTTGCCGAGGACACGCACAAGTTCGAGCGCTACTATAACGATAGCCTGCTCGGCCCGCTGCCGGAGGCCGAAGCAGTGTGGCGCGAGCGCTCGCCGCTGCTGCACGCCGACCGCATCACCGACCCTGTCGCGTTGTTCCACGGCGAGGAGGATGCGGTGGTGCCGGTGCAGCAGTCGGTCGGGGTTGCTGAGAGCTTGGCGCGGCGCGGGATTCCCCACATGCTGCACATTTACCCCGGCGAGGGCCACGGCTTCCGCAAACCGGAGACGCTGCAACACTACTACGCCACCGTGCTGGACTTTCTGCGGGCGCAGGGCGTCATCTAGGGAGGGCTTCTTCAGGCGTGTCGATAATCTCGATGACGTTGCCGGGCACCAGCAGCGCGAGTTGCTCAGCCGATGGCGACCACACGAAGTTGATGACACCTTCCCTCGGCAACGTGTAAAGGGGAGCGACGGATGTCGGCTCGTAGAATTCGATAGCGGTTGCGGTAGCCAGGGCAAGCACTCGTTCGGAAGGATGCCATGCAAACGGCGCATCGAGCCGTGTGCCACCTTGCAGGCTAAGGTCGAGCGGAATGTGCACCGTCGCTGCATCCGTCGTATCGTAGATGGCAAGGTTCGATGGCCCCCTACAGCATTCGAAGCGAATATTCGCGACCGCGATGTACCGGCCCGTGGCATCCCACCCGAGTTCGCCCACGTAGCTTTGGTCATCGGTGCTGAAGCGCTGCTGCGTTGTACGGGTTTCGAGGTCCACTAGATCGATGCGATTGGCGTAGGCATTCCCCCACACAACCGCGATTTGCTCGGCACCCGGCCCCCAAACGATGTGCTGCACCTCGAACAACGGCGCGTCGACATCGAGCTGAAGCACAGAGCCATCTTCGAAGATGATTTCGCCGTCGCCGTAGCTCATGGCGGCGGGCCTGCCTGTAGAATCGACGCCGAACACGGGCAACCGAAACAGGCCATTCATCGGGTTGAAGTCGAAGCTGGAATCGAGCGTGATGGCAAAGACGGTCTCGAGAAACTCGCCCGTCGCTGCGTCCCACAGTGTGAGGGCCATCTCGATTTGCCCCTCCGCCGAGGCCACGCGCCGACCCTGCACAACCAGTTGCTCGCTGTCTGCCGTCCATGTGGCCACCTGCGCAAGCTCCGGCTGGAACGTCAGCAGCGGCTCATCCAGCGCATCGACCGCCCACACCGCGACGGTGTAGTCGTCGAACACGCCGGAAACCCGTGTGCCGTCGGGACTCCAGGCGATGTTGCGTAGCTCAGCGTCGTCCGATTGGGCACCGAGCGGGGCTAACGGCGTCTCCAGCGCAAAGAGTAGAACGAGCATCACGAAATAGCGCATGTTGCAGAATCCTTTACGGCGCTAAGGTGCGAAATTCGGGTGTATCGATAATCTCGATGACGTTGCCGGGCACCAGCAGCGCGAGTTGCTCAGCCGATG